>JBHLLJ010000046.1:0-23312 GCA_048885705.1 Candidatus Hermodarchaeota archaeon
TACTACAAAAATCGTGGTTGGGATTGGGAAACAGGTAGACCTACAGATGAAAAATTAAAAGATTTAGGAATAATTTAGTAATTAGAAAAAAAAAAGAAAAGAAGAGATTTTGGAAATGATGCTATTAGAATTAGAAATATTTAATAGCTAAAAGGATGTCGTCCCGAGTTACTTTCTTTCTTTTGGCGTGCTTTGTTAATGATAAGGCAGTTTTTGTGATTTTAGTTGCTGATTGACCCATCCAATCAACTAATTCATCCACTGCATCACGAGCAACAATAATTGCACCATTATGTTTCATTAATCTTCTAATGGGAGACCAAGAGATATATTCACTCATAATTATTCCTCCACTTTATTATTTTTTTTTATAATTTTTTATTGAAATTTGTTATTTTTTAAGAATTTGTTATATAGATATATATCTTTTACATATTTAAAGATTTTTATTCAAGCATAGTTTTATGGAGAATAAAATAAAAAAAATTGAACGACAAAATTCCAAAGTAAGTATATGATCAATCTCGTGGAAGTTAGTAAAAAGGGTCATTTGTGCGAAGAATTGAGAATTTTAGATCGATAAAATCCTCTAAAGTTAAAGATAAATGCAAATGAGCTTATAATGAAAGAAAAAAAGAAAAAAGATATAATTTCTGAAACGCTAATAACATAAATTTTTTAAGAATTCCAACATATACAAATATGATTTTTTTGAAAAATAGAGTGTTTTGTAGAATTATTTTAACGAATTTTTCCAATAAATATTATTTAAAGGAAGAAAACAGAAGATTTCTAATGTTACCAAATAATTTGTTCATAATTACAGTTTTTACATTGAACAGGTTCCCTTTTTTGGGGAAAATACGGAAGAATAGCCCCACAATTTTTACATTCTAAATTATATATTTCATCTTTAGTATCTATAATTCCTTTTGAAACAAGTTGTTTTTTGAGATCATTATTTATCAGTGTTAAGAGAGAGATTAGAAGATAATGGTTCGGTGATATGGCTATTATTTCGATCTTATTCGATAAAATTTGCCCTATTACTAAGACATCTTCTTTAATTATTGCTTCTGTTCCAAAATACCACAAAATTTTTTTATCAAGATCTTTTGAGACCATCTGAAAATTTCTTGTAAAGAAAATTAATTCTAAAATCTCAAAAAGGATCTCAGGATCTTTTTTATATTTAAAACCAATCCCCATGCTTTTTTTTACTTTTTTGATTTCAGGAATTTCGGAAAATTGTCTTAGATAACTAGAAGGTACCACCTTAGGTTCGATTATGATGTTGTCAAGGGTTATTTCTGTGGGCCTACTATCAAGAACGCGTACAGTATCTTTATTATTCACATAGGTTACAATCGTCCTTAGTTCCCCAGTCTTATCTAGAGAATCTGGAGTAAAATGAAAATGAATCTGTTTATTACTTTTTTCATTTAATTCATTTAATTCGACATTAATTTGGCTTATGTTTTGTTGAGTTTTTATAGTGTGAATGTTTATTGTAGGGGGATAAAATCTTGAAAATACAAAAAATTCAGGAAATTTGATTTTAATTTTTACCTCAGTAATTGGTGCTAAACTTTGATTATCAATGAAAATTGTGTATTGAAAGTGATTACCGAATGGTCTATAATCGGTTGCTAATTTGATTTTATCTTCTTGATCAACTTTTTCAAAGGAGAATATTTCAATTTTCTTAGCTTGTTCATCCTCCTTAATTTTAAAGAAAACTATATCATGTGGTTTAAGAGAGCTTTCGTTGATTTTTTTTTTTGCCATTTTATATTGTTATTATTACTAACTTTTTGAATTTGATTTTGAAATTTCGGAACCTTGATAATTAATTAAATTGCATTTTGATTTATATTTTTTTATACCTTATATTAATTAATCATACGTGAATGTAATATGTTTGAAGAATTAGATGCTTTATGGCGTTCACCAACAATTAAACCATCTTTTGAATTAGCACATGTTGTGTTAGCTCTTTTTATGTTTGAAGAAAACAAGGATGGAATTGGAAGATATCGGTTACAAAAAGAGCTATCGATTGGTTCTGGAACAGCAAAATCACTTATAAAAAAATTGAATGAGGATTTAAATTTTATAAAGGTTTTAACTGATGAAAATGTAATAAAGGGCCATATTCTCACTGAAACTGGTTTAGAATTTGTAAAAAAAATTAGAAAGAAATTTCCATTAATAAAGGCAGGAGATTCTTCAGTTTTAAAGGATATTATTATTAAATCTAAGGGAAAGATATCATTTTTTTGTTTCCTAAGAAACGCAATCGATAAAATGACTAATGGCATTGAGCAAAGAGATGCTGCAATCAAAATTGGAGCTGTTGGAGCAACGTGTCTACTTTATAATGGTAAAGATTTAATTTTTCCGTCTCCCTCCCTTTCTGAGAATAATCATGAACAAATGGGAGTTGATGAGAATGTTTTTGAATATATTTCCTCTTTTATTCAAAATAAAGGATATCAGTTAAAAAAGAATGATGTTATTATTATTGGCATCGGTGATAATTTAGAAAACGCGCGATTAGGAGCATTAAATGCTGCTTTAACTTTAATCTAGTATTGGGGGTTAGATATAACATACTTGAAATATGAAAAGGATATTATTCTATTTATAGATAATAAAATGTTTAAAGAAATAGAACAATGCATTCATAAAGCTTCTCCTAACGAAGCTTGTGGCTTAATTTTTGGGAAAATAGAAGAAAAGAAGAATCCCAGCTTTTCCGATGAGTATTATTATTATTATAATGCCTATAAGTTTGATTGTATTAAATCATTACACAAAAGTCCAGTTGCTTTCTTAATGAATGATTATGAGAAATTAGCAAAACTCACTAGATCATATTCTAAGGATTACAATTATCAGCTACTCAGTATATTTCATTCTCACCCAGGTAGTAATTATCCAAGTGCTACAGATCTTCAATATATCAAGGCATATTATGAAGGCAACTTAACTCCAATTAAGCACATAATTTGGACAATTATGAATGCTGAAAGTAAAGAGTTAAATGGATTTATCTTCATTTTTAATGAACTTAAACAAATCTCAGTCCAAATTAGAAAGAATTGAATTTATAAAATTATAAGTTATTGGATCTGCGTGAAACCATCTTTATCAATAGTACAAATCTGAAGTTCAGATCCAGAACCAGTATCTCGTTCTTTTGCACTGGTTATTGCGGTTTTTATTAGATCAATACCTTTAGCTTTTGTTAGATTAGGTTTCCAATCAGCTTCTAATACTCCTAATACGAAGGGAGAACCGCTACCAAAAGAGATATATTCATTTTCTTCATATAGTGTACCCAAAAGGTCAATTCCATAGAGCTTCCCAGCCTTCTCGTTTAGAGAGTATCCAGCTACAATCATCATTGAAATAAAGAAGCTCCTCCCTGAGAATAATATATTTCGACAAACACTAGCTACATATTTTGGCTCGGGGACCTTTTCTTCTTCGACCTCTTTTAATTTTGATAATGCTCGTAGTTGGTGTACAACATATTGGCAATCAGCTACACCACCAGCAATTGTGGCAGCAGTAAATCTATTAATTTCAAATAATTTCTGAGCTTGTTTAGAGGCGATAAAATAACCTCCCGTTGCTCGGCTTTCAGTACCTACTACGACTCCTTCTTTTACTATAATACCAGCAGTTGTTGTACCCGTTTGAAGTAATTTATCAATTTGTTCTTGATCTAATTGCTTAAGATTATTGTTATTTTCCATCATTTTGCGGTAATTAGATTCTTTTATCAAATATAGCTAAATTAATATTATATGTTAAATAAAAATTATGACTATATTTACTTTGCCTTAATAAATCATAATTAAGACGAATTTTGAAAAAATTTTAAAGAAATCCTTCTTTATGATAACTATTAAATTAGATTTAATTTGGTATATCGTTTATGGCACGCAGTCAATGGAGAAGTAAAAGGCGTTATACAGGGAAAAAGTATAAATACTTCAGAAAGAAACGAAAAAGAGAACTAGAACGCCCACGAATTGATACTGAAATTGGTCAGGAAAAGAAGAAAAAACAAAGAATAATGGGAGGTAATTTTAAATTAAAATTATTTGCTACACAGTTCATTAATATCACAGACCCTAACACTAACAAAACTCGAAAAGTAAGAATTTTAGGATTTGAAGAGAATCTTGCTTCAAAAGATTTAAATCGAAGGCACGTTTTAACAAAAGGAGCTATTGTTGAGACAGAACTAGGAAACGCAAGAATCACTAGTCGACCTGGTCAACATGGAGTTCTTAATGGTGTATTGGTATAGAAAAATATTCTTCTTATTCTATTGAATTTTCATTTATTTTAAATCTAAAATAGATCAATCCGTCTAGGAATTGAGTATGAGCCTTTTTTTTTAATTCAGCAACAGACATCCAAATTAAATTATTTTCCCATTCATTTTTATCTGCTGGAATAGTCTTATGAGGTAAAAAATTATAAGAATCATCTATTGCTATAGTAATTAAAAAAGTTACTGAAATTCCATTCCATCCTTCTAGTATTGCGGTGAGATGCATATCTTTTTTGAATAGTAAACAGACTTCTTCTTTAAGCTCTCGTATAAGAGCATCCCTTGGTGGACCATCTAAATCTTTAATTTCTAATATTCCTCCTGGAATAGTTTCTACTCCGGGGTAATATGATAGATTCAATGCGCGTTTACCCACCAAAAAATATTTCTTACCGGGAGAAAATATAAGATATTGCGCCCCAAGTACTCCAATTCCTTTCTGTACCTTAATCTTATTTTTTTCCATAAATGTAACAGTAGAGAACCTTATACAACTAGTATCTAGATAAAGATGGTTGTCTTTAAAATGAAAACTATCTAAAAAAAGCAATTGGCCATCATAATCATTAGGATTTTCTTTAATGTGGGTTTCCCAACAGGATTGTATTTTAGAACTGTATTTAGGCGGTAATTGAAACTCATATAGCTTTTTTTTGTTCCATTTAATAAACTCTAGCGATAATTCCCCCTCCCAGAGCACATTAATATTTTGCATAATTAGTATAATAGCTATTCTTGAATTTTGATATTTTTTACATTTGCTTTTTTACCTTCAATTATTTCTGTATTATTACTTCCACAGTTAGAGCATTTAAATAATTGAAGTCCTGTAAGTTCTGATTCTCGCGTTAAGGAGACTGTTGAAATATTATTACATTCTCGGCACTTAATTTTACCTGGAGTTATCTTTATATTTAATATTGCACCTTCTGCTATTGACCCCTTAGTAGCCATCTCAAAAGATCGTTGAAGCAATTCAGGGACTATCAGAGTTAATTCCCCTATCTCTAAAATTACTTCCGTAATCTTTTTAGCATTATATTTGAGTGCTGTAGCTTCAGCTACTTTAAATATATTATAGGCAAAAGCAAATTCATGCATAATAGAAATCTAGGTTTTTGATTGTATTTTCCTTAATTCTTTAGCAAGTTCAAGTATAATTTTACTCTTTTTCTTTCCTTTCCCGTCTATTATTACTCTTCCAGGATCTTCCCACCATGTTCTAGGATATTTATATCCCCTTTCAATTTCAGCATGATAACCTAAATTTTTGGCAACTTTTACAATATCTTCTAGATTAACTTTATCTATAGCAAATTTCCTTGGAAGTCGTCTTCCATTACTTCGACTTCTTTTCGCGTCAAAATATTGTGGCCAAAAAATTAAAAAAGGTTTTCTAGCTCTCATTCGGTCTATAAATCAATAAATTTTTGATGAGAATAATAAGAAGTAAAACTTTTTAAGAAATATAAAAATTATTGGTTTAAAATTTGAAAGTAATACAAAAAAGATTTAATTACCAGTTTTCACTATTCTTTACATACTAAATAAAGCCATCATAAAAGTGGGAGGGTAGTCTAGATTGGTATGATACTTGGCTGGGGGCCAAGTGGTCGGGGAAAGGTTATCATATCGATAATCTTCCGAAAGTTCAAATCCCCCCTCTCCCACTTATTAATTTACTATTTCTAATTTTGTTAAAATTTATAAGCTGATCTAATCTATTTTTTGATTAAACTAAATAAAAAAATAGAGTTGATAAAAAATTGCCATGGAGCAAGTTACAAGAATCTGATGTATTTATGCGAGTTGTAGCTATTGCTGGAGGGATTATTGCTGTAATAGAGTCGTTATTACATGTATTTAACTTTTTCGAATTTTGGACTTTCGGTTGGATTATTGAAGCAATTGCTGTCGCCCTTGCAATTCTGTCTATTTTATTAGGAATAAAACCAATTCATTATACCCCTACGTTTCTAGGTATTATTGGTCTCCTTTTAATAATATTTTCAGTGTTTATTGGTGGGATAGTCGTATTACTAGCAGCAATTATAGGAGCAATAACTTAAATCTTTAAAAAATTTTCTTTTGTTTTTTTTTTTATTTTTAAAAAATATCATCCAACATCAACCTCTTATTAAACAAGTTTTAAAAATAAACTGACTATTCTGCTTTTTAAATAATGTTAATTTAATATATCAAACTAATGACTTTGAAGTTTTTAAAATAATTTTAAACGATCTAATATGAATTTTCGAACATTAGGAAGAACAAACTTAAAAGTTAGTGAAATAGGTTTAGGAACGGAGTATTTATTAAGACAACCAAAAAAATTAGTTATGTCTGTATTACAGGAAGCCATTAAAAACGGAATTAATTATTTTGATATTGTTTTTAATGTATCTGAATACATTGATAAAATCTGTGCCGCAATCAGGGATTATAAAGATGAAATAATACTCACTTTTCATTTAGGATCTGTGGAAGAAAATGGTAAAGTGCGAAGAACACGTAATATTAAGGATTGTGAAGAGACATTTATGAAAAACCTTACTAAATTTGGTAGGGATTATATTGATATTGTTAACTTACAATATGTTAAACAAAAAGAATATGAATCAATCATAAAACCTGGAGGATTGTTGGATTTAGCAAAAAAGTTACAAAGTGAAGGTAAAGCGAAATTTATAGGGATAAGTACTCATGATGTTTCTATTGGTCAAAAATCAATAAAGAGCGGTTACTTTGACATGATAATGAATCAGATAAATATAGTAAGTCATAATATTAAGGAGAGAGAAAATTTTCTGAATATATGCAAGAAGGAAAATATAGGGGTTGTAGCAATTAAACCATTTGCTGGGGGCAAACTGTTACAAAAAAATCGAACTGTTTCTATTGCTAAATATCAGTCAGGAGGTATAAGTGTAAAAAAGAAGATACCCCTTGATATATCTCCAATTAAATGTTTAAATTATACACTTTCTCAGACCGGAGTTTCAACAACGGTACCTGGAGTGAAAAATACACAAGAATTATATGAAATTCTTGCTTATGAAAATGCTTCAGATGAAGAGAAGGATTATGGTTATCTCATTAAGGAGTTTGAAATTAATAATTGACGGGACTTATGATTAGGAATGAAAAGATGGTCTATTTGTTTAATGCAAGTGCTAAAACTAAAGCGCCATAGAATTCAGAATAATCCCCAACTCGAGAGGTATCAATAATTGTATTATCAAGTCCCATATAAATAGCACCATATGCTTTACCACCACCTAAATGTACCAATGTGCGATAGATCAAATTCCCTGATATTCCATCAGGTGCAATAATTAAATTTGATTGTTTTTCAACAGAACTCTCTATTAATATCTCATCATGTGAAATCTCTATATTAGGGTATTTCTCCTTTATTAATTTAATAACTTTATCAGCATCCTGTATTGTTTGGTTAACTGTAAAATCTCTTCCTATATCCCCTAATCTTCCTCCACTTAAAATGCTAATTCTAGGGATAATCTCAATTTTGTGTAATTCTTTTAGTGCGGATTTTATAAAACTGATTTTATTTTCTAGATTATTACATTCATCAATACCAACTGGACCATAGAAGAATTGCGCCTTATTAACTGTTTCTAATAGTGCTAATCTTTTAATTAATGTTATTTTTAATTTCTGCTTAATAATTTTTAGGAATTTACTTGAACTTAACGATCCTCTGACAACAGCTTGTATCGAGTTTTCATTTAAAGATTTAATAATCGATTCTTCAGGATCTTGGCATTCAATAAACTTTACTTTTGAATTTTTAATGCTGTTTGGCGCTTGTGAAAGAAAATTGGTAAGAAAATCAATTTTACCAAAAAACCAAAGGGTAGCTTTAAATTTTCTTAAAAAATCCGAACTCGCTGTAAAGATTTTATGAGTATGAAATTCAGAATCTCCTAATCCTATCCCAATATTAATTGGAGTCTTTGTTTTAGCTAGCAATTCATATTTTTGGAATATTTTCATAGTTAACATTTTTTTCTTTTAGAAAGCATATGAAAAAAAATAAAGTAAAATTATTGTTAATGCATTATAGACACCATGCGCTATTATAACGGCTATCAAATTCTCATTTCTCCAATAATAAATTAAACCTAAAAATAATGATACTATTAAGTAAGGGGGAAATGAGAGAAGAAATGAAATAAGAATATGTATTAGCGATTCTTCTAGAAATAGAAGAACTATTCCAAGCACATGGATCATAGCAAAAATAAATGCTGTTATCATTATTCCTCCAAGATTTCCTAAACTCCGCATTAATCCTTTTTGCATAAATCCTCTAAATAATATTTCTTCAGAAGTGCCTACAATTAATATCATTACTAAAGAAAAGACAATTAAACTAGCGATATCACCTTCAGGAATGTTTATTCCAAATTCACCAGTAGCACTATTGAGATCACTTATAATCTCGACTCCAAAGAAAAACTCTAGAGTTATTTCAGTTAAAAATGAAATTCCATAAACTAATAAATATCCAGCAAAAGCAAGGCTTAATCCTAAAAAAATCTCTTTAATTAATCCTTTTTTAGTAAAACCTTTTAATGTAAATCCCAATAATCCTAATCTATTTTTTAAAGAGGGATTAGTGAGATATTTCCCGACATATAACACGGGAACTAATATAAATATTAATTCAAAAAATGTACTAAATATAATAAAAGTTGGATTTGATAAAAAATCCATTAAAACCTCTAAATTGAAAGAAAAAAAAATCATTACCAAAAGAACTCCTGTAGTTATTAATTCCATCAAAAGAAAAGCACCTAGGGATATTCCAACAGATGGCATTGTCCCCCATAATTCATGATTTTTAGTATTGAGTATATTAACGTCAGAAATTTTATTCAACTTATAAAAATCTGAAGTTATATGAGGTTGAGGATACTCATTTTCTTGAATATTAGGATTTGGGTTTAATTGTTTATACTTTTTGATATAATCAAGATCTACTCCGCAATGAATACAAAATTTCAACATTTGACTTTTTGGGATGGTTTTACCACAGACAGGACAAAAAGACCATAATTTACCATCCATTTCTTTTTTTTTTTTAGAATTAGATAAGTTTTGATCTTGATTTGAATTTTTAAGTTCTTTATCTGTCATTTTCAATTTGTAGAAAAAAATTTAATTACTAAAAGCTTTATATTTCAAATTAAAAATTGTTAAAATAAGTTTATAAAATTGACTTTTAAATTACAATTCTCATAAATTTAAAAATCCTAGTATTTTCAGTTTCACTTTGAAACAATCCTGCCTTTGACATTTGATAATATTTGTATAAAGCAAGTTGATCATCTTTTTCAACTTCTAATTCAAGTTTTATGGAGGGCATCCAAAATGTTTTATTAACATGTTGGTATTCAATCATCACCATGTAAAGGAATCTACCAATTTTCTTCGGTGTTATTTTTGTTTTAATTTTTGTCATTTCATTTGCTTTTAACTTTTTAATATTGGTGTATTCTAATTTGGATTGAAAGGAATCGGACATAAAAAAGTAAATCTTTATATCTTTAATTTCGCTTAAATTAGGATTTTCAACTGTTACTGTGATCACTTCTGGATGATTTAACTTTAGTTTTTCGTTTTGAACTTTAAGATCTATGAAAAGAGGGTAAGCTATAACTTTTTCATTTAAATTAAAACTCAAATTAATGAGTTTTTGAAGATTAGGCTTTAATTTTAATTTAATTTGAATTTTTTGTTCTTCTACAGAAAGACTATGTTTACTTCTTGATTCTTCAAATTTTTGAAACATGTGATTGATATATTTTAAAATATATTTATCAAATTCTAAGTGTTTATTTGATATCAATGAAATCAGTCTCTTGTAATACTCTAATTCAAGATCTCGAAGTAATGGCTTCCTGAAAATGTTAATAACAAAATCTTTTAAAAGATCATCTAATTGGAGTAAAACATTATATTCAATTTCAAATTTTTCAATAATTTTTCCATTCAAATTATCATCTTGCATAATATCGCTTATTGAATTCAATGCCTCAGTAGTTTCAGAGTTATAGGCTTCAAAAGCCATAATTATCATAGTTTCTAATAGATCATTGAACTTTTGAACATTTTTATTTTTATAATTGATGAATTCTGAACGATATGATTCTAAATATTTAACAAGTTTTCCAGAATGAAGTTTTAAGAGGCTTCTTTGATATCTTTGATATCTTTCATTGACATTTTCAAGCCAATTTCTAACAATATTTAACTTTTCCATTTTTTCTGTAGTATTAAATATAAGATTCTCTTCTAAATCGTCAGGAGATAATAAGGGGCAATCAATTTTTACTTTCTCTAATACTACAGCTGTATCTCGTTCTAATTGATAAATGTTATCAATTTGGGTGTATAGATTATATTTTCGAAAATCATCTGCTTTGATTTTAATTAGCTTTTCTAGTAAATCTTCTAATATATCGGAGTAAAATTTAGGATTTTTATTTAGTATTCCTCTTAAAATTGCAGCAAATTCAGATAGAATAACGTAAATCTCCTTTTCTTTATATATATTTGAACAATTATCTTCCAAATTAATGATATTACAAAAATCTACTATATTTCTATAATTATTCTCAGCAAGTTGATAAAATTTCACACAATTCTCAAGAGAAAATGAATTTTTTGCTAAATAACTATAATACAATGCAATTAAAGATTTATTGATAATAAACGAATAATTTTTGAAATCTTCGTATTTTTTTCTATTTCTTTCATCTCTTATGTAAGGTAAAATGAATTCCTCAACAATTATCTCAAAATTTCCAGCAGCACGAAGCGAATGAAATAACTTTAATGGATCAATACTTATCTTATCTAATTTTGTAATTATTAAATGCCTATATTCATCAAAATCAGATTTAAGATTATAGAAAAAAGTGTTAATTAGAGATTTTCTTCTCTCAAGTTCTTGAATTTTAACTATTTTTTCGGTTTTTGATAATTTAAGATTTAATATTTCTGATAAATAATATTTAAAGGAATAAATAGACTCCATATATAAAGTTTTTGCCCCACAATAAGGACATTGGGTTACAGTTCCTTTTACAATAGCTAAACCAGAGCCACATTTTTTACAGGGCAAATACCGCATGAACTCTAATGTCCCCACGAAATTATTTTAAATTTATTCTTATAGAGATCAAATTACTAATTCTTTATTAAAATTTTATCCTCTAAGTCTATGTTATCACAATATTTTGATGTGTTTTTTTGAAACTCATTTGTCCCCAAATTTAAGAAAATAATTCATTAAAAAGATATCGTTATTATTGAATTGTATGTTATTTTAATGAGTAAAATAACAATAAAGATGATTAGCTTCACACTTTATAGGATTAACAAATCCAAACCGCTCAAATTGAATAGTCTGATTCATAGGGATTTTTAAAAGATTTAATTCTCCTTTACCTTTAGATAACATCCCATTAGGTTTTAAAATTGAAACATTGACGTTTTCTTCTTTTGGTACCCAATGTATAATTGAAAATTCTCGATCTAATTCCTTACTATGATAGGAAGCAAGAACTCTATTTTTATTTAAATTGATGGATGTAATCTTAAAATTAATTAAATCTTTTAACCGAACAACCTGATCTTTTTTAAGATTTTTCACATCAGATAATGCAATTAACAAATCTAATTGGTTATTTTTTGTAGTACATTTTATATTCCTTTTTCCTTTTTTCGGATTATTTGGATGTAGCAACGGCTCTGAAATATATTCTTTTTCAGGAATGTTATCAATAATTAGTCTTGTTGGATTTTCAACGTAAAAATATCTATTAGAGATCTTCTCTATAATATCTTGATTTTTTGAATACAGCCAATTTACAGAAAAATTAATCCCTGATTGGGACATACCCAACTCTAACAATGTCTCTCTTAACGCTTCAGGCTTTATTCCACGTTTTTTTAGAGATTGCAAACTCCAAGTTCTAGGATCTTCCCATCCTTCATACTTTCCACTCTGAATATTGTTTCTTGATTCTGTTTTACTTAATTTCATATCTGAAAAATTTAATCTTCCATAATACAATAATTCAGCTTTTCTCCAACCAAAATGGTCCCATATGAATTCTTCTATAATCCCTTCTTTAACTAAATCTATGCCTCTCAATATATGTGTCGCACCTATTAAATAGTCGTCAATTGCCCAAGAATATTCCAACATTGGCCAAACAATGTATTTAGTCCCAACTCGAGGATGCTCCGCTTCAGAGATCCTCATTATAATTTGATCTCTTAAAGCTGGATCCTTTTGATCCATCCCAGTTTTTAATCTAACTACAACTTCTCCTTCAGAATATTTTTTATTAAGCATAGCATTCCATTCTTCTAAGTTTTTTTCAATTGTTTGATTCCGATGAGGGCAACTTTTCTTTTGTTTCTTATATTTTTCCCGAAATTCAATAGCGGAACAAAAGCAAACGTAAGCTATATTGTCATTAATTAATTTCTCACAATATTCATAAAATATTTCTAATCTATCACTTTTATAATAAATTTTGTCATATTTGACGCCTAACCAATCTAAACCATCTCTTATTAACTCATAAGCTTCAGGTAATACAAATTTAGCTTTAGGACTATTTCTCAATGATTTTGGACTCCCAATTGTATCGTCGTAAAAAAGAATAAGTTCACCTTTATATTTTTTAACATATTCATGGTTTAATATGATCATTCTGGCATTTCCTATGTGTAATGCACCACTTGGGTAAGGAGCTAAGCGCATTACAATTTTCTTAAAATTGAAAAGGTTAGGTAATTCAGGTAATTCTTTTTTTTCTTCTAATTTTTCATCTTTATCCAAAGCATGAGGATCTAACTCCAAGAGTTCTCTTTTTTGATCTTCAATATCTAATTTTAAAATTTCATCAATTACTCGATCTAAAATGGGAAGAACAACCTTAGTTTGAGCTCTTAAATCAGGTCTAGAGGCCATTAATTTTCGCATTATTGCCTTTTTGCTGGGTGTCCCATTAAATTCCACAGCATTTTTTAAGCCATATAACCAAATTTCTTGCTCAATATCTTTTTTAGACATATATTATATTCATTTAATGTGTATTATTAGAGAATTTTTAAAATAAAAAATAATTTAAAATAAAACTTATAATTTGGAAAGGTTTTGAATAATATCATTGGTTTCTTTCATAATCCGTTCGATCAAATCTTTTACTGTAGGTATATCGTGAATAAGACCTACACCTTGACCAACAGAGACTACTCCCACGTCTAGATTACCTTCTTCATACATCATCTTAGATTTAGCACCAGCTGCAGCATTAAATATTTCCATTTGGTCACTTTTGGAACTCTCTAACTCGATAACCTTTTGTGCAGCTTTATTATTCCATACTCGATGAGTAGCATTAAGCGATCGCATAATAAGCATAGTATCATAGATGGACGCATTTATAAAAGCTTGTTTTAAATTTTCATGGATAGGACACTCTTGTGTAGCCATGAGACGTGTTCCTATTAGTGCTGCTTGCGCACCTAATGCCAATACAGCAGCAACACCCCTACCATCGGAGATACCACCTCCTGCTACAACAGGTATGTTTATAGCATCAATAGTAGCAGGGGTTAATACTAACGTTCCAATATCATAACGTCCTGTAGCACCTCCATTTTCCCAGCCAACTACTTCGACAATATCAGCACCTAATGAAGCTGCTTTTTGTGCATAACGGACTCCTGCACATTTGTGAATCCAAATGATTCCTGCCTCCTGAAACAGTGGTATGTATTTGTCAGGTGCTTGATGCCCTGAAGTCTCAATTATTTTAATTCCCTCATCAATCATGACTTTTACATGATCAATTTGCTTAATTGGTTTTAACATGGGAAACAAATTTACATTTACTGCGATAGGCTTATCTGTTAAAGATTTAAGTTCTATAAGTGCTTCTCGTAATTCTTCTGGTGTCCTATACATCACAGAAGCCATAATTCCAAGAGCACCCGCATTAGAACATGCTGCAGCAAAAGAAGGATAACTAATATTCATCATATTTCCACAGAAAATTGGATATTTTATACCCAGCATTTCTGTTACCTTTGTTTTTACCATAAAATTAACACTTTTTTTGATTGTTGTTTTAAGAATTTGGTATAATTGAACTATTATTATAAAAAATATAAAATTTCATTTTATTTGATATTTCAATTCGATTCAATTAGATTTATAATATCTTTAATACTGATCTCCGTCAGATCCTTGATAATTAAGTGAGCACCAATAAGTTCCTGTTTCTTATGTGTTGTTGTAAGAGCTATTGAAATCATCCCCGCTCTTTTTGCAGCTTCAATACCAACTGGAGCATCTTCAATAACTAAGCAATTTTTTGGATTGATGTTTAAGGTTTTAGCAACTTTTAAAAAAACATCTGGCTCAGGTTTTCCCTTTTTAACATCGGCAGCTGTGATAATAACGTTAAAATAAGACTTGATTTTCAGCTGGGATAATAGTAATTCCACATTTTCAGGTGGACCGCTAGAACCTACACCTAATTTGAAAGCTTCTGATTTCAATTCCTTTAAAATCTTTATTACGCCGGGTAAGGGGACTAACTTTTCTTTCACCATCTCCCGATAATATTTTTCTTTAAGATTAGCCCATTTTTCAATGAGATCTTCTTCTACTTCTGGTCCTACTAATTTACGAGTAATTGTAGGTGATGTTTGTCCAAAAGTATCCTCAAATATTTCTCTTGTAAACTTTACACCAATATCTCTTGCTATTTTAACCCAACTTTCATAATGAATTGGTCCTGTATCTGCTAGAACTCCATCCATATCAAATATAACGCAATACTGATCAGACATACTTTTAACTATTAAGTACCATTAGATAATAATTATAGTGTAATAATACATTTTAAGGATTACATGGCCCGGTAGTCTAGTATGGATAGAATTTTAGCTTATTAGCTAACATCATCTACGGCGCTGGCTTGACGGTAATAAATGATTATTACTGGGCTTGCGGAGCCAGATATCGAGGGTTCAAATCCCCCCCGGGCCACCAATACTTACTCTTTTTTTCAATCAACCAATATAGTTTAAGATTTCAGAAATATTATTAATTTTTCTTAGATTTGATATATTAATTTCTTTTTCAAAAGGAAATCTATATTTTCTTTCGAGTAAAATGAATTGAATATTAGCTCTTTGAGCCCCAATTATATCAGCATATTCGTCTCCGCACATTAATACCGAATTTGAATGATCTTTTAATCCCATCTTTTCGATAGTATAAAAAAATATATTTGGATCGGGTTTTCTTTTTCCAAATTTTGCAGAAGTAAGAATAAAGTCAAAAAATTTTAATAAACCATGTTTTTTTAACATATTTTCGATAGTTTGATGGTGTGGGTGATTGGAAATTAAAGCTATTTTAATTTTCCTTTTTGTTAGTATTTCTAGCGTTTCTCTTGTTTTTTCAAAGGGTTCCCATTCATCTTCCTCGCAGGAATGGTACGTTTCAGCTAATTGATTATATATTTTCTCGTCTATTTGTTCAATATCATTAATAATGTTTTCTCCTTTTAGCGATTCTAATACTCTTTGAAAAATTAAGGTTGTTGGAAATTCATTTTTAGTTTTTATACTTTCTATAAAATAAGATTGCCTCTGTTTTGCAAATTTCTTAACAAATGATTCGTTTGATAATTCTTCACTCCAGACTTGTTTTTCTTTTAAGATTTCTATGGATTTCAACAATCCTTGTTTAAAACATTCATAATATCTCTCTACCGAAGGATTATCAAAATAGAATAAAGTAAAACCAAAATCAAAAATAATTCCTTTAACCTTCATAGTGTCAATATTTATTAAAATTGATTCTCAATTTTAATTTATCTAAAATAAAGTGTAAGTATAATACTTTCCTTCTGTTAAATCCTTAATAAAAAACAAATTATTAACTTAGAGATTTATTATTAATGAGAGTGAAGATGTCAATTGATAAATGGCTTGATGGAAAGAATTCAAAAGAAGAAAAACTTAGAAGGGATAAAGCATTTAAACAGCTTTCCAAAGAGGAAGTAGAAGGACTAAAAAAAAAGAAGATACGAGAAATTGTCAAAAAACAAGAAGAAGATAAAAGCGATCATGAAAGAGAGAAATTACTTCAGCAAATAATTGAATTTAAAGAATGGTTAGAACAGAGGACCTATTTAAAAGGTGATCTTGATAAGCTTGTAATGTGGATTAAAAATTTAAATTCAATAATATCTTTATCAGCAGAACGTAGAGAAAGAGCAACCCTTTATGATGAGAAGAAAAAAATAATTGAAAAATATAAAGAAATTCCACCTAAGTTTTTAGATGAAAAAATAAGAATTGCTATAAATAAATTGATATCCGGTACACAAAGGACAAGTTCAGATAATTATTATATAAGAAAATTAAAAAACATGCTTAAGGAAAAACTAAAAGAAGCTGAGTATTACGATATATTAGATAAATTATTTAAAATATTTTGAAATTAAGAGGAGAATTCAAAATACTTTATATTTTATCAAGTTTTATACTTTTTATATTAATAATTAGACACTACATTTCTATATTAAATGTGGCTTATTTGTCCTATTGCTGGTGTTGGCAAAAGATTACAACCATTCACTTATTCTAAGCCAAAAGCTTTCTTGAAGATTGCTGGGAAAAGGCTAATTGACCATATCCTCATAAAATTGAAAAATTCATTCCCACAAGGAACTAATATCTGTTTTATTGTTGGTTATAAAAAAAGACAGATAACAGATTATCTTAAGAAAAATCATTCAGATTATTTTAATCTCCACTTTTTAGAACAAAAACCATTAGGATATGAAGCAGATACACCATTTTTCAGTGGACTTGGAGATGCGATTCTATTAGCTAAAGAACTCTCTCAAAATGATGATTGTTTTATTTTTTTAAGTGATAGACTACCTATAGAAGATTATTCCTCAATCTTATTAAATTTTCACCAAGACATTTGTGATGGAGTAATAAATGTTAAACAAGTAGAGAATCCTCAGTTTTATGGAGTAATTGAATTAGATGGAAATGGAATTGTTAAAAACATTGATGAAAAACCTCAAAAGCCTAAGTCAAATTATGCTGTTTCTGGAGCATATTTGTTCGGAATGAGTATCACACCTCGATTATTTGAATTATTAGAAGAACAGAGTAAAATACCGTTAGAAAATGGGCAAGAACATACAATCACGCCAATTATTCAAAAATTAATTGATGAAGGTTTTAAACTAAAAATTAATAAGATGAAAAAAGATATATTAGATTTCGGGCGTCCTGAGAGTTTAATAGCAGGTAATCGTCTATTATTAGATGAAGTAAAAATTCATGATCCAACGTATGAGAAATTGTTTCAATTAGGTAAGATAATCGATTCAAAAATCGTTCCTCCCGTTTTTATTGGGGAAAATTGCAAAATCACTGATTCTGTAATAGGACCAAACGTATCTATAGGGGATAGTGTTGTTTTAGATAAATGTATTATATCTGAATCGGTTATTGGTGATGGAGCGAATTTAAATAAAATAATCTCTTCAGAAAGTATTATAGGGGATTATACAATTTTAGAAGATTTAATTAAAAAGAGTATAACAATTGGAGATTCTTCTTATATAACCACTTCTAATATGAAATCTTATTAATTTGAAAAAAAATTATTAAATCTTAGATTTAATTAAATTTCGGTCTTTTTTCTTGCCAAGGTGCAATTTCTTCAAAAGCTTGAGATACTTGTAAAACAAGTAAATCATTGAATCTATTTCCTACAATCTGCATTCCTATTGGTAACCCCTCATTAGTCCACCCGCAAGGAATAGATGATGCTGGATGACCCGTAAAGTTGAATGGAAAAGTAAATGGCATCCATGCAGTGGGGGATACATTTTTTCCATTAATTTTTGGTGGATACATTATTCCTAATTCAAAAGGCGGAATAGCTATTGTAGGGGTTATCAAGATATCATAATTTTTAAAATATTCATAAAAGGTTTCATAAAGTTTAGTACGTTGGCTCATAGCTCTCATTACGTCAAAACTAGTATATCCAAAACCCGCGTCCACCATTTTAATCAATTCAGGATCAATTTTATCTCGCCAATCCTTTAATTTTGATTTTAAATCAAATGCGTAATCAGCAGTATAGAAGGTGTAAAATGCCGTATTTGGTTTTTTGATTTTCAATTTCACATTCTCAACACTCCATCCTAGTTTTTCAAATTTTTCACTAGAATTAATAATGCTTTTCTCAATATCAGGGTCAATAATTTTTGCATATCCTAAGTCTAAACTATAACCAATTTTTAATTTATCAGGTTTGTTTGAAATATTATCCAAATAGCTAGTTTTATCGTCTGGTAAGCTATATCTATCTCCATCATGAGGTCCTTTCATTGCATCTAACATTAAAGCAGCATCCTTTACATATCGAACTAGAGGCCCTATATGAACATAAGATTCAGCATGTAATTCAATTCTAGGGAATACTGGAACTCTTCCCAAACTTGGTTTGTGCCCAAAGACACCACAACAAGCAGCAGGAATTCTAATAGACCCTCCTCCGTCGTTTCCTAAAGCTAGCGGCCCTAATCCAGAAGCTACTACTGCTGCTCCCCCTCCTGATGACCCCCCTGGTATTCGATCTGTATTCCATGGGTTTCGAGATTTGCCAAATATGAAATTATGAGTAACCCCAGCATACCCAAATTCAGGGGTGTTAGTTTTTCCTAGAAGAACAATTCCTGCTTCTTTTAGACGTTTTACTACAACTTCATCATCTTCAGGAATATTATGCTCATAAATCATACTTCCAAAAGTAGTTCTAATCCCTTTAGTTAAAAATAAATCTTTGATAGAGGTTGGAATACCATGTAATAATCCCAATTTTTCACTATTTTTAACAGCCTGATCTGCTTTTTGCGCCATTTCTCTAGCTAGGTCAAATGTTGGAGTACAGTAAGCGTTAATTATTGGATTGATTTTTTCAATTCTTTCAATTATGGTTTCAGTAATCTCTTGTGAAGTTAATTCTTGTCGCATTATCACATCCTTCATATCACAAGCAGACATAAAACAAATATCTTCTTTGTTCATTTTCAAATCTCATTGTATTTTTTTCAATAGAAATAAATTTGATTTATAACAATATAAAAATTGCTTTACAGAAAAGTAAAATAATGAGTTAAACTCTCATATTTTAAAATTTAAAATCTCTCTGCCACTTCTGGTAACCTAATTTAAGAAGTTTTAATCGTGGTTTATTTATTTTGTTATCGACTTGTATTCTAGAACGAGGATTATACATAAGTTTACGATAGTGGACATAATAATCATCTGCATTCGGATATTCATTTATTAAATTTAAAATTGCATTTTCAGTAAAATAAAGAATTAAATCAGGTTTAATCCCTGGATTCTCCTTAACCATTTCTAGGGTGGTTTTATCCTTTTTATATAAATAATAGATTAATTTGGGGTTTTCATCGTCTAGAGAATTTTCTGTAATATAATATTCCCAACACGCATTTACATTTAGATGTCTCATTAAATCTAAATTATGAGGAAAATAAGATTTTAATTTCTTATATAACTCTTCTGAATCCATCATTTTTACAGCTATTTGATTTTCTCTAGGTTTAATGGAGTCCCATCATAAATATATTTTCCATAAACTAATTCTTGTGGATAATATTTACAACCTGCTGGATAAGCTGAATCTTTAATTCCTCCAAGAGATACAGTAATATCAACAAGCATAGGTCTTGCATTTATGTAAATATTTGCTGCCTCTAATTGATTCTTAAAAATTTCAATATTTTTTAAATTTGATGTGTAAACTACTGCCCTCATACCATAATTACTTGCGTTCGCTAATCTTATTGCATCCTTCATGTCATTAGCTTTGGTAATAGAACGAACAGGTCCAAAAGCTTCTTCTCGCCACAAAAAAGGAGCTTTAGATAAATCTTCACATAATTCAGGTTTAATCTCTACTAATGTCGGTTTATAAAATAATCCATAATCTTCACCAGTATCAATCTTCTCATCACCTGTATAAATTTTGGCACCGTATTTTTTAGCATCAGCCACCATTACATCCATCATCATTAATATTTTCCTACTTCCTAATGGCCCGATATCTACGTCTGGATCGGTGGGATCTCCGTATTTTAAACGTTCGATTTCTTTTATGAGACATTCCACATATTCATCATATATATCTTTATGAACGATAATTCTTTTCATTGAAAAGCATTGTTGCCCAGAATTAGTATAACTAGCCATAGCATTCCATTTAGCTACTTGTTCTAAATTAACATCATTCATAACTATTCCTGCATCGTTTCCTGCACATTCAAAAAAGAAGTGTTTGAATGGTTGAGTATACATAGGAACACCCATTGATTTATCTACAGTTTTTTTCAAGAATCTACCATAACGAACTAATATATCTTTTGCTGTATGAGAGGCTGTAATCGTCATTATGGTTTTAATTAAAGGAGATTTGAGGAATTCATCCACTGCCCATTCTCCAGGAGCAATCACTAAATCTAAAGCGCTTAAAGCAGGTAATTCCATTTCTTCCATCATAGAATATGCTTCTAACATAGTTAATGGACATGCCGTGGAGGGTTTAACAATAGCTCCATTACCAACTAAATAGTTTGCACCTAGTTGATAGAGGGGTAGACTTATTGGAGTATTGCGAGGTGAAATGCAAGCTGCTAGACCATGAGGAATATATCTTATCCTGACAAGTTTTTCTCCTTCTACACTAGTTAAGGTTTTTTCCTCAACAAATTGATAGTACCAATCACAAAATTTGAAACCATTAGTTACAATATTCAATTCCCATTCAGAATATTTAATTGGTAGTCCACCTTCTGCTACAATTAAATCTTTTAATTGTTTTTTATTGAACCTTAATTTGCTTGCAAATTTAGAGAGGAGTTGCGCTCGTTCAAAAAAATCCATTTCATTTAATAATCGTTGACTTTCATGAACATTTTTAATTTTTTCCCTTACAGTTTCTAACGTATCTGCGGGAACAGTTCCTATAATCTCACCAGTGTATTTATTCTTTATTTCCAATTCTTGAACTTTTGACATATAAACTCATTACCTTATAGCATTTTATTATATTTTAAAAAATAGTTTTAAAAAAATTTCAGAGGTTATATCCATTATTATCATCTTCTAAGATACCAGCAGTTTTAGCAAATTTTCCATAACCCATCTCAATTAAAGTATGAGTTCTTTTATGTAATGCGAAATCAATCCATCCATTTTCTTCATCTGGGTTGTTATAAAAAAAACCAAGAAGCTGAGCGTATTCTTTTTTATTATTGGTTTGGATCAGTTTTTCAACAGCATTTATAGAAAGTGCCAATTCTAAGTCCGAATCGATCGCAGATCCGGGTCTTATTTCAATTCCATTTCCATTCCGGTATACATTAAATACGTCTACAGGAGAACTTTTATCATATGCTTCAAGTGAATTATAGAGAGCAAAATCAAAATCTGCTCCATTAGTTAAATCAGAAAAGATTTCTGGATATTTTGCCAAGAAATTAGTGTATTTCCTTGCTAATTCAGTCTTGTATGCTTTTTTATCAATATTTTGACTTGTCATTTCATCTTCTAGCATCTTTATTCATTATACTCCTTATTTCTTTTTTTTTTCAATAAAATCTTTATACCATTTTATGGTTTCTTCTAATCCTTCTTTTAAAGGTGTAATTTTGTATCCCAATTTCTCAATAGCTTTTTTTGAAGAATAAACCCAATTATAATCAATCATTTTAATAGTGGCTCGATTAATATAAGGTCCAAAGATTATTCTAGGATTTTTATTGATAAATGGTACCTTACTTGTTATTCTTGTCCTTAATTCACATAGCCAGCCATACATAAGAGCAATTCTCATTGGAAAATGCCGTGGTTTTCTCTTTTTACCTACAATTTCAGCTATTAAATCAAGCCAATCGTTAAATTTTATATTAACCCCCCCAAGAATGAATTCCTCACCTTGTAAATTATTCTTATCAATTATGCTTATAAGCCCATCAATAACATCATTTAAATATACAAAACTACCAATAGTTTCTCCTTTTCCAGGACATCCAAGATATTTCTTTGCTGTCAAATATAAAATAATTTGACCAAAGATATTGAAATCTCCAGGCCCATAAATAATTCCTGGATAAAATATTGTAACATTAAGACCTTCATTAATAAGCGTTTTTATAATTTTTCTCGCATGAAATTTAGTTTTAGCATATTTTAAGAATAATCCCTCTTCACTTTCATAAGTTTCATCAACAGGAGTAGGGGGAGTTCCTCCTAAAGCAATAAAAGAACTAATATAAATTAATTTTTTATTATTAATTAGTGCAATCTTAGCAATATTTTCTGTGCCTAATATATTTGTTTCTTCAATGATTTTATTATCTTTTGCCCACATTCTAGTATAAGCTGCGAGATGGTAAATTAAATCTACATTTTCTGCGGCTTTATAAAGAATTTCGTAATCTCTAACATCACCAGTAACATATTCAATATGATTTAATCCCTTAAATGGAGTTATATTACTACTTTCTCTTACTAATACCTTCAGGTTATGCCCTAAACTTTGTAGCTTTTTCACCAATGGAACTCCAATAAAACCTGTACCACCAGTTATTAATATATTTGCCATGACTAGAATGCTAATGTAATAAAAAGGAATTTTAAAATATTAAAAAGTTCCATCGTATTAAAGTTAGATCTTAGGAGGATTCAGACTTTACACCTTTTAATATTAGGAAAACTCGGAATTATTAACAATTTTTTACTTTTTTGATTTCAGAAGGGATTTATTAAAGAA
>JBHLLJ010000047.1:0-23268 GCA_048885705.1 Candidatus Hermodarchaeota archaeon
TGTAATCCCTTGAGCTAAACTTGAAGGCATAACCGCTTTTGGTTCTTTTAATTCTTGAATACGTTTTTCTTTGTAAGCAATTTCTTCTTGTAATTTATTTATCTGTGCTTGTAATGGACCGATTTGTTGTTGTAATATAGAGTTATGTTGCTGTAATTCTTGAACCTGTTGTTCCAATCCGGGTATATGGGCTTGTAATTGAGCATTCTGTTCCGTTAATCGTTGAAGTTGTTGCTGATAACCTTCGTTTGAAGATTGTAAAGATTGTAATTGGCTTGTTAACCTATTCACATGGTTTTCTTTTTCTTGAATTTGCGCAGTTAATTGGGAAGTTTTAGTTCTAAACTCATTAACTTGGGATTGTAATTGGCTTAAACTTGAGTCCTTTTGTTGGAGTTGGCTGTATATTGAATCATATTCTTCTTGTGAAACACCTGTTGATATTGAAGGGCTTGTTTGAATAATTGGGGGAGTTTCAAACTCCATAGAGGAGGGAGGAGTTGGCTCATATATTGGAGTAGTTGGAGGCTGTAAAGTAGGGGGAGGTCTCATAGGAGGAGGAGTTGAAGAAGGAGGCATTGAAGGAGGTGGTGTTAATGGGGTTATTGAAGGAGGAGGCATTGATGGAAAAGAACGTTCTTTTTTTTTTTTTTCATTATCTTCATCATTTCTATCATATTCATACGACATATTAATCTCCCTTTTGTTTAATAAAATTAAAAATATTTTATGTAATTTTTAGGTCTAATTATGATTATAGCATAAATGTAAATATAAAAGTGTTTGTATGTTATATCTTAAAAACATTCCCAATATGGACTTAATTTATCTTTTAAAGCGGGAATTAATCTATGATTATAATAATCTAGTAGTTTTTGTCCAGAAGATCTTGAATCCTCCTTTATTAAACTATTATCCTCATCATTGAGAATTCTTAGGCAATTATAAACGGCTCTTGCTTGTTTATCTATTTGATATCCTCCTTCTAAAGTAATAAGAACTCTATCATCAGAATATTTATGTGCTATTGTTTTAATTTTTTGCAAATATTCTGCGGGTGCTTGGTAGGTCCAATTCATGTTTGTTAGTTGATCAGTCCAGTGAGTATCAAAACCAGCGGAAATTAAGATAAATTCTGGTTTAAATTCTTCACAAATTGGATTAATTATTTCGTTAAAAAAAATGGGTATTACATCATCAGCAGACCCAGCGGGCATTGGGTAATTTATTATTTTACCAGCACCTTTACCAATACCTATCTCATCGAAATTTCCTGTTCCTGGATAGAAGTATCCATATTGATGAGAATTAAACATTACTAATTCACCTGTATCTGATTTAGAACCTTGGTAAAATATGTCTTGTGTGCCGTTTCCATGGTGACAATCCCAATCAATAATTACCGCCTTTTTTATCTGTTTTTCTCTAAAAAGATATTCTGCAGTAATAGCTATATTATTGAAAATACAAAAACCTGCAAATCGATAAGAATTAGAATGATGTCCAGGAGGTCTAACTAAAGCAAATGCATTTTTTATATTTCCATTTAAAATCTCATCAGCTGCTTGCAGATTGCCACCAACAGAAAATAATGATGCTTCATACGTTTTAGGAGAAGCAATTGTATCACCGGCATCAATATATTGAAGACGTTGTGTCTTTGCACTTAATTTACAAATTTCTTGAATTTCTTTTATCATTAAATCACTATGGACATATTTAATTTGGTCAAGAGTTGCTTTCCTTGGTTTAATAATTTTAAAGCTCGGATCCTCCAGCAATTTTTTATCATTCAAAAAGTCCATAATTGCAACTAATCTTTCATGGCTTTCTACATGAGTTCCTATTTTATGTTCAAGATAAATATCATCATACACAATTCCGGTCGTCATAATTGCGAATACCTAATTCAATCCTAATTTACTGAGTCCAATTCAATAATTTTAAGCTTCAATTATTTTAATATTTACATATATACTTATAAAATTTTCTTCATAGATTTAGTTAAATATGAAAAAAGATAAGAAACTTAGCCTAAAAATTATCATTGTTGGAGAACCAGCTGTAGGTAAAACTAGTTTGGTTAAAAAGTTTGTATCAGGACAATTTGCTAAAGATTATAGGTCTAGTATCGGCACAAATATATTTATTAAAAAAGTAAATCTAAAAAGTTTCGGTAAAGTAACAATTCAACTATGGGATATAGCTGGGCAAGAACGTTGGATAAATATGAGACATTTTTATTATGTTGGGGCAAAGGGAGTACTTCTTGTAGGGGATTTAACAAGAAAAAATACATTTGACCAGATTAATCAATTTTGGGTTCCAGATGTAAAACAATATTGTGAACATACGCCCATTGTATTAATTGCCAATAAAAATGATCTAGAGAAAGAATTAGGTGAAAATGAAATTAATGTTTTAGGTAAAGAAATAAATGCGATTTCAATTATTTATACTTCAGCTAAAACAGGTGAAAATGTTGAAATGGCTTTCAAAATGATAACTGAACAAGTTATAAAACAATTGTATTAAATTTCTTTGTTTGTGAATTTAATCTGATTAGCTTTTGGTTCATAAAGAGTCCCTTCTTTTTGTAGTTCTTCTAGAGCACTTTCAATAAATTTTCTATCTAAGTCTTCTTCTAATTCTAAAATTTGAATAACATTTAGCTTTTCTAGTGCTTTCCAATTATTTTCTTCAAAGATTTCTTTCAATCTATTCATTAAAGTTTCTAACTTGTTAATACTGCTCCTAGATTGACCAACAAAAATTCTGTCCATATCAATTTTACCAGTAGTTTCATCGTAACCTGTATCTTTTAGATATCTTTTAAATAGTTTAAAAATCTCTTCAACATCTTCTTTATCTACCTTATTTTTAAAAGCCATTTTGGCGTAAGCTTCACTAAGTCTAACTAGCGCGTCTAAATTTCTCGCTAATATTGAAATAATTGCATCTTCACTATCATATTGACCTCTTAATTCTAAGTAAAATTGCTTAATTCTTTCCTTAGCCTCATCAGATAATATTGGATTACATGTCCTTCTTGCATGTTTGATATACTTTTTTAGAAGATCACTCGAGATTGGAGCTATAGAATTATCATTTTCTTCTAAAGTTTCTTCTGGGTCCAGCATAGAATTTCTCAATATAAACTCAGCCATTTGTGCATCATCTGCAGGATTAGGTTTATCAACTACAATGAAAATCAAATCAAACCGGGATAAAAGAGAAGGTGGCAATCTGATATTTTGAGTAGGCGTTTTATATCTATCATATCGTCCAGAATAAGGATTTGCTGCTGCTATGATAGCAGTTTGTGCTTTTAATGTTGCTACAATGCCTGCTTTTGCAATACTCACAGTTTGCTGTTCCATAGCCTCGTGAAGAGCTGATCTATCGGCAGTATCCATTTTGTCAAATTCATCAATTGCCGCTACACCTCCATTTGCTAATACAACTACACCTGCCTCAAGGTTCATCTGACCTGTTTCAGTATCTTTAATTACAGCAGCTGTCAGACCAACTGCAGTTGATCCTTTTCCAGAAGTGTATAATCCTCTTGGAGATACTTCTATGGCGCTTTTAAGAATCTCTGATTTCCCTGTTCCCGGATCTCCAACAAATAATACATGAATATCACCTCTTTTATAGCCCCCTCCAGGTTTTTTTTTTCTTGTGCCTCCAAATAAGCTTAAAGCCGAAGCCATTTTAAGATCTTCTCTCCCATATATATCAGGAGCTATTGATCTGGCAATTTTTTTTTGAATAAAGGGCTCTTTAGATAAATCCTCAATCTTCTTCCTATCTTCCTTAGTAAGATCAATAATGTCATCAGTTTTATCCTCAGGGTCAATAAAGTTAATGTCAAAGTAAGTCTTAAATAATGTAGAATTATTACTTTTAGTCGACTGAGCTAATACTGATTTAAAAATACCCATCATCTTAACTCTATCGCCAGGTTTTATCGTATCAACTAAGTTATGCGTTAAAATTGCTTGCACTGATCTAGGAATTCTTCCAGGTGGTAAATCTTCTGGTATTTCTTGTATCATTATTGACTGCCAATCAATAAATTCTGAATGTTTTGATATTAATCTAAAATCTGTTTGAGCTTTGGCTTTACATCTTTTATTTGTACAAAATTTTGGCCATCTAATTCTTGAAGTTAGTTGAATGATATCAAATTGAGCGCCACATAAATTACATTCAAATGATGCTTTTATGATTTTTGGTCTTATAGTAGAACATCTTACCAAGATACCATTAGACCAAACAAGTGTACTAATATGTTTTGCTCTTAGACCCCTCAAAGGTATAAATAATGGGCTCTTTTTGTCTTTAGTGGTAATTCTCACAAAATAGTCTTTGAGATTTAATTTTGATCCTTGGAATTTTAATAAATTTTTGAAAGCCTCAACTGCATCTTCAATAATCGCTTCAGGATCTTTTCTAAGCATTTCGGCAATATCGGGATCACTTGCTAAAAGATCTTCAAAAAGTATAATCAACGTATTCCCTCCTTTTGCATAAATATCATTGATTTGATCCTGATATTTATAAACACCGGGATTTTCTTGAAATAGACGATAAAAATCCTCGAAGCGTTGAACCTTATTAATTGGGCTGCTAGGACTCGAGAGAGGGGTTGTCATAACAAAATTTATTAATTTTTTTAATATACCTAAATTATTTTTGGTGATTTTTTAATTCTTAATATTAATGACATATTTTATTAAAGGGTAAATAAGGAAATATAAAAAGCCCATGACTCTCGTAAGGTTTACTGAATTATTTTTGAACTTTTCTCAGCTGGAAAATTTAGTTCTAATTTTCTCTTAATTCTTGGAGAGTCTCACAAATAACAGGATCTTGACTCATTTCACACCTTATTTTTAATAAAGAAATTACTCTCTTCTTGATTTTTTCATTTTCATACTTAGCTGTTCGCCCTAAAATTAATGCAATTGAACGCTGTGTTATTAGCGATCCTTTTCCACTTAAATTTTCTAAGAGTTTTGATAAAATTCTGTTAAGTCCAATTTTTTTTATTATTTCAACGAAACTATTAATCATGCTAGTTCTAACTTCTTTTGATTCATCCCCAAGTATATTAATTAATGCTTCAAGAACCTCTTCAATTTGATCGCTATATATTTTACTTAGTCTAGCAGAAGCTTCTCTAATTTTAGGATCGGTGTTTTTTAAATAGATCTCAAGCTTATTAAATGGAATATGCTCTCCACTAACCTCTCTGATATCAGAGAGTATATTTAAAGCAGACCATCTTACCCAATTTTGCTCATCTGCAAGAAGAGAAATAAGTTTTTCAATAATTTTTTCTTTTTCATCAACATGACTAATTATTTTACCTAAGCTTGATACAGTTGCCTCCCTTACAATCCACTCGTCATCGTTTAAAGCATTCTTTATTAATGTATCGATTACAGGAATAGGAAGTTTATATCCAATAAATCCTAAAATTTTAACACAAGTTTCACGTATGAATGAGTCTTTATCACCGAGCAGATCCAGAATATCTTCGATTGGAATAATATCTGGTGATATTTTGGCAATTTCAAGTAATGATTTAGTCAAAACAATTTTCACATTTGAATCTTGCTTAGTTAAAATAGAAAAGATTTCTATAATATATGGTTTGATTAAAGAAGGATCTTTTTGAGCTATTTTTGAGATTATTCCCGAAGCCTTTTTTTTTAACTGATTGTTTTTGTCTATATGCAATATTGACATAATTGGTCTTATATCGAAATATTCAATGAATTCATCTATTAATCCATCAATAGATTCAAGAGCGTTTAATCTAACATCTTGATTTTCTGCAACAGAATGTTTTAATAAAGCTGGAATGACATTTTTTGGATCAGCTTTACCAATATTTATTAATGTCTTTGATATAATTCCTTTTGTTATATATGTTGCAATATCTTGTACTTTGATTAAATTTTGGAGGATTAAGTTGGGGTATTCTTTATATTTCTCTGTTAAAATACTTGAAATACTTTCTCTCAATCCATTGTTTTCAAATTTTATAAATATAAGAAGAGTATTTAATATTTTTTCTGAATCATAATTCCATAATCTTCCAAGTAGCTCAATAATATTTATTAAAAGATCAAAATTATTAGGTTCAATTCTGCTAACTATGTCATCAATATCTAATAATTCAGGTTCTTCTTCAAAATATTTTTCCAAGACATTTATCGCAGATTTTCTTACTTTTTCATTTGAATCTGTTAAGCCTTCTAAAAATGGTAAAAGTGGAATATCATTCTTTTTGAAATTTCCAATTTTAGCAATAACATCAAAAATTGATGCTCTCACAGAACTAGATGGATCTTTAATTAATGGAATAATTTTTAAAATTAATTTTCGGTCAATGTGTCTAAAATTCAGATTTCGCATGTATTTAATTACTGCAGCGCTAATTTCATCATTTGCATGAAAAGTTTTATCAATAATTATATCAATAGGAAGTTCATAGGAATTATCAGCTAAAAGGTTAAAAATCTCCACCACAATTTTACTATTCGGATCATCTATTAGTTTTTTGACATTTAAATTTGGAAATATCTTTTTTAAATAAATTTTAGATCTACTGAGCATCTTTAAGATTATTAATCTTAATCTCCATTCTGAATCTTCAATGAGATGTAGTATTAACTCTTCAGGTATTTTTTCTATTAAATTTGGGTTAACCTTTAAAAGGGTTTTTGCTATAGGGATACTTTTATCGTAATTTGGAGACTGCAACGATTCTATTATCCAAGGGAATATAACCTCTGGAGCATCATGTTCTAATTTGAATAAAATTTGACTACATAATTTTCTTGAATATATATTATAATCACTTAAACCATCCAGTAAGGAATTTTTGAATTTCCAATCGTTAAGAATTGCTTTATCCTTTAGTGGAATTCGTTCAAACATCATAATCATAGTTTCTATAGCATGTTTTCTTATTTTGGGATTCTTATGTTTAATGAAGTTAAAAAGTGGGATAGGATCAAAGGTTTGTCCAGATTTCGTAATTTTTGAATACTTAATATTCATTACAAAATCACTGTTTTTTACTAAAAAAAAGTAGGAAGTAAAAATAATCAATACAATTTCTTCAATCACAGCTGCCCAGGCGAAGTGTAGATAATTATAATTTGGATAAATACTACTGGTTAATGTCCATAAATTAAAAGTATATTGTAATTTTTCAGGATTCACGATTAAAAAGTTGATTAGGACGTTGATTCCTATAGACGCCATCAAATAAGCAGCGAAATAGATATCAATGCCTCTATACTTAATCTTTCTGCCCCAGAAACGAGTAAAATATCCTAAAATTCCAAAAAAAAGAGTTACAAACACAAAAACCGAAGACATTGTCGATATTGCCAATTTTCCAGTGAAACGAAACATTATAGTTTGAAACAGTGAAATCCATGCCCACACAAATACAAATAACATTAATCCTAAAATAATATAATATATAGGTTGAGATACAAATTGCCTCATTCCTCTTTTACTGTTTTCGAAATTAAGAAATATTGATCTTTTTATATCGGGAATATGGTAGTATGCATCTGAGATACCAGCAATATAACCTTTAGATCCATAGAAAGTTAATATCATAAGTGGATAAAATAGCATCCAAGTTATCCAAATTATTATAAACGGTAATCCTAAAAGTGAAAGTAAAATCGGTGGGATTATAAATACCAAAAAATAAAAAATTATGGCAATAATAACTTTTATGAGTTTATTCCTTGATAAGTTTATAATTTTGTTATTAATTAATTTATGAAAGGGCGTTAAACCTTCATCTGATTCTCTACTTAACGCGATAAATAGGAAATCTATTAGAGGATAAAATGAAATATACATTAAACAAAAAATAAATGGGATAAGCAATGATAAAGGAGGTACATCTGGAGGAGTAGTTTCTGGATCCCAGAATTCGGGTGATCTTACAGTGAATATTACAGCCACGGTAAAAACCAACATAATTGATAAACTAAATATAAACCCGTAGATAATACACTGGATTCTATCCTTATTACGAATTTCTCCCTTCTTAACTAAGGAAACCTGTTTGTAAATTAAATAGAATCCTAACGCAAAAAATAATAAAAAGACTGAAACAAGAATAATTTCTATTATCAAAATATTCACGATCTATAGTATATTAATAAAATAATAGTTATTTTTTTCTCTCTTGTTTTACAATTGTATATTATATAAAGAGTTATTAATATATTAAATCTGGTGTATTTTTTATTGGAACTGATGATAGAAAGCTTTTCTAAATCATTAATTAGGTCAAACTTCATTTTTCGAAATGATATAGTAGTGACTGAATGCATAAAAAATTTTGAAGGTTTTTCTCTATTAGGAGATTCTTTCGGTCCTTTTGAAGAAGGAAAGAAATACAAATTAAAACTATTTGCTGTCATACCATTTATTGAAAAAGGTATATTAAAAGTTACTTCAATAGATAAATGTGATAATATTGATGTTCAAAGATATGCTATAGAGGAGAGAGATGATTCAACATTAATAAAAAGATCTAATAAATTTTTTTTGAATAAAATAAAGGAATTCAAAAGATTTTTGGAAAGTGAAATAATTAAAAAAAATAAACCGATGATAGATATCGATCGATATAATTCATATGCATCAAACATAATCGATACGCGCTTACTTAAATTATTAAAACTTTCTATGACAGAATTATCGTTAGAAGATGAGAGAAGAATAACGAATTCTGAAATGATTCTTTATAAATATGTATACACTCTCCTCAAAATATGGAAGGATTTCTTTTAATTATCTCTTCTTCAGATATTAATTATTTGAAAATTATCAAAGTTCTATTTGTTTAGTACCATATTTCTTGAAATATTCTTTAATGTGATTCGAAATTTCCTTTTTTATAGTTAATTTTGGTAATATATTAATAGCATTACTCATTGCGTAATGTTTAATATTAAATTGCTCAATAATCTCTTTTACACTCTTTCCATCATCTCTTATCTCATTTCTATCAGTTAATCCAATAGCTGCGATAATCTTGATATCAAATTCATTTAATTTTTCAATGGTTTTAATTAATGATCCTCCTGTAGTTGTAACATCCTCTATAATGAGTGTATCACCTTTAGGTATTCCAATATACATCCTATCTTTAGGATCTCCATGAAGTTTTTGCTTACCTCGGCCCATTGATAAAGGGTAATTTCCATCATAATAATCATTCTGCTGTTTTGCCCATTTAAACTGTGAAATGATTCCTAATTTTGTAGCACCTTCTGGAACACCATAAATACATTTTGGTTTTAAATTTAAATATTTAATATATGATATAACGTAATTAGTTAATTTATCAAGTAAAAAAACATCTGAAGTTATATTCCTCCAATTTACATAATAATAAGATAATCTTCCAGAATTAAGTTTTATTGGTTCATTGAAAAATCCAATTACTTTATGAGTTATTATAAATTCATCAAAATTTGATTGATCCCAATTCATTATCCTTAAACTTAATAAAAGACAATATTAAAAGAAATAATTGTTTTACGTATTAATTTTTTTTTATTACCACTTTATTAGTTTATTCTTTGATATTAGCAAGGATTTTTTGCACTTGAGGTACTATTGCTTTATTTCCCTGCTTAATTAAATCCTCTAATAAATCTTGAATTGGTCCAAGTGCTCTACTATTGGTTTCTGAGAGTTCTTCAAAAATTTTAAGTAAAGAAAGAATTTCTTCTTGATTAGAGCTTTTAAAAATTTGTTTAAGCTTTGGAATTGCAATTTTATTTAAAATCTCATCCAGATAGTCTGAAATTTCTGATTCCACTTTTGCATCTCGATAAGATCTTATTTTATTAGTTTTAATGTATTCAACAAAGATAAAGGGCAATTCTATTGGCCATTCATCTATCTTCTTCATTTCAATTAACTGAACTATACCACCATTTTCTTTATAAAAAAGTTTTATATCCAATCACCAGTTGTTAATTTTTCTGGAAGGTAAATATTGGTAAGAAACTCAAATCCATGCTGAGAAAGAGCTTGAATTTCTGCCTTTTTCTTAATTTTGAGGGCTAATTTTAAATCCTCCTCCCATTGTTTATTTTTTTTTACGAAATCTTCATTTAATAATTCCTTTGTCCTCTTAACATCCATTGGTTTCATAGGAAGCCTGACTTCTTCGGGAATCTTGTATTTATCAAGATCTCTCGTTAAAACTCCAAGTAATTTAATGTTTGGAGTAGCTAAGAAAGGAGATTCGTAGCTTAATCTTTTTGATCCCCTTAAATAAACACTATGAATATAATGTCCATAGGGATCACTATCTACTAAACTAAAAACTGGTAATTTCAGTTCTTTGCTTAAACGCTTTAAAAACATACGAGTAGCTATATCAGCAGCTCCTTTTGCGGTAAGAATAATGCAAGGGTATGTTCTCCAAAACCTATCTTCAGCCAAGCGTATCATAGCTGCATCTTTTTCTACCACCAAAATAAATTCCGCATCTGATTCGATTATTTCTATGTTATCTAGCATAGGTGATATCATCCAACCACCACTACCTAATCCCTCCAGATCAATTATGTCATTTCTATCTCTTATTCTGAGTCTACCAACACACATTCCTTTCGCAGAAGCTACAATATGAGTAGAGTTTCTTGTAGTATATAACATTGCTGCCACATCTTCTATAGTTTTATCACTATTCTTCTGTTCTGTAAATAGCTTAACATCTGTATAGAAAATTTCCCTCTTAGTTGCATGGATATCTTTTTGTAATAACTCATATACAATTTCAAGAACACGCATTAAACGTGTGATATCTGCTACACTTGTAAGTGTATGAAACTGTTTTTCTACTATTTGTTCACCTAAAAGTAATAGATCATTTTCTTCATCCCAAATAATATTAGAACTTGTTCTTGCTGGAAGTTGGATTGATGGACGACCTGTTTTATAAATTTTTGTAATAACATTGTCCACCAATTTATATAATCTCTGTATAGTTTGTTTTTTATTGAGATCATCAATCTTAACTGTACCATTTGGAAGATCAATTGATTTTTCTTCTTTTCCTTTTTCTAAATAGAGATTAAATAACTCTCTAGCTGCTTTTAAATCATTTATATTTTGTTTTTTAGCCATGATCTTTCAAAATTCTTTTTATTTTAATTTCCATTGTCTTTTACCCATTTTTGACTCAACTAAAACTTTATCTTCACGTTCTAGTTTTTTTAATTGATGTTGGAGGTATCTAGCATCCATCATATCTTTAATTTTTAATTTAAAAATAAGATGTTTAATAGTTTGCCATTCGCTGGATAATACATCTAATATTTTTTCTGTTGTTATGATGGGTAATGCAATTTGTGTTTTTTTTGGGATTTTTGGTTTTTGGCTTGTTGGTATTTTTTTTGGAGTTACCTTACTTTGTATTTTTGCTTTAGAAATTGGGAGCTGTACTTGTTTTGCAGTTAAAGTATCAGGAATTATTTCGGCTGGTTCTGGAACTTTTAATTCTATTGGTTTTACTTCAATAGGTTTTTTATAGGCCTCCATAATTTTGTCTATAATTACTGTTTTTGTATCTTTAGATAAGATGTTAATATCGTGTTCTTTACAATATTCAATTAATTCATTTTTTGTCCAATTTTTAAGTGTTTTTTCAGTAAATAATTCTTTTTTAGGTTCAATTTTCCTAACATCTGGCTTTAATTCCGCAAGTTCATCTATTAATGGTCCCTCTTTGACTTTAGATTCTTTGATTTCTTTTATTTCTGGACGTTTCTCTATTAATGGTTCTTCTTTTACCGTAGGTTTTTGTATTTCTTTTACTTCAGAAGGCTTTATAGCAGGTAAAGGTTTTTTACCTATTGCATTCCTCATTAACTCTTCTAGTTCCTTTTTATTGAGCTTTGCTTTATGTATGCTTTCACCTTGGGTTGCGATGTTGTATAAACTATTGACAAATATAGGAATATATTTTTCTATTAGACTAGCTCTCTTTTCACTCTTATGAAGACTCGCTTTTCTGTTAAGATATATTCGTAATCTTCTTCCTATTGCTTCAAGGCAATATTTAATTTCTTTTATTAAATCTTCATCATCAGCTAATGCATTTTTTGATTGGGATTTAAACATCAAATGCACAAATGGTCCAGAAACATTAACTAATAATTTTATTGGTCCTTTTGGTAGACCATTATCATAAATATCTAGATTATAGTTCTTCCAATTTACTGATTGAACTGCTTTTGTAATTGCACAATCTGCACTATCTCTTAACTTCGGAGTTCTGTTCACAAATCTTGATAGGACATCCCTAGAGCGCTTAGGTATTTCCAGATTTCTTGAATATGCCATTACAGCTTCAACAACATAAGCTAGACCTTTTCCGCTTGTAGGAGCTCGTGTTTCTGCAGCTACGAAGTCATCATCTTTTGTATAGTTCTCAATGAAATATTCAAATACACCTTGATATATATCAATAGTATCAATATCAGAGTAAACGAGAAGATCTTTAATATATTGTGTTACTTGCAGCTGATCTATAGCCTCATCAACAATTTCAACAGTTCCTAATATTTCTGAGCTTAAATTAATAACCTCTTTCGGATCTACTGATATATTAGTGATTGTATCATCATCAACCTTAATCCCTTCGGATAATAAAGTTTTCTTTTTATCTTCACTAAATAATTCAATAGTTTGATTAATATTATCGATAGTGCCCCCAAAATCATCAATATTCTCTGAGATTTTTAATCCGATTTCTTTGATCAGAGTATTCTCTAAGGTTGATTCTCCTACTGGAATTGCGGTGTCCGTTGGAGGTGCCATATATTTAATTGATTTAAAAGCTAGGAACAAAGAATTAAACATTTCTTTTGTTAATTCACTAGGTTTGATTTTAGATATGAGAACTTGATTTAAAAGGTCTTCAAAGTCTGTTCTGTTTTTTAATTTTTTTAACTCAACCAATCCATCTTGTGAGTTCTTAAACAATTTATTTAAATCTAATTTAAGTTTATCTTTTTGTTTTCTAATATCATCTATCTTTTCCAATAGAGTCTTGATTTCCTTTTCAATATTTTTTATTTCCTTTTGCGTTTCAGTTTTTTCAATGCGGTTATTTAGCTTTTTAATTTCTTTATTTACTTTTTCATAATCTTTATTGTATTTATTATAACTCGAGATTAAATTCCAATAATTCTCTTTTAGGTCCTCTGATTCAACTTGATAAATAATTAATTTATCTCTAGGCTTATCGGATCGCCCAAAAACCCGCTTTTCATTTCTCATAAAATTTATTGCTTCTGTTTTTTTCTGGCATAAATTCACAAAACCATCTTCTAGAATAAGTAAATTCAATCGATCCTGTAAATCGTTTTCAGCAATTTCAACAATTTGCTTGGCTGTTTTTGAACTCATTCTTACAAAATTGTCTTGTAAGAATGCTGAGATCGATTTATTTTCTGATTTTGTGATTAAATCTTGTAGATCCCCTATATTAACAGAGGAAGGATGTGGTTTAGCATATTTAGGCTCCTCTGGGAAGGAAGTAGCTAATCTTCTATATATTTTTTCCTTTCCATCGGGATCAATATAAATAATTGTAACATGAGGATTCATAAACGCAGTTTCTTCGATATATTTCTCAACATAACCTTTAATATATTTTACATTTAAATAATTCAATTTAATATAAGTCCCATGAAGGAAAAAACTATCAATATCAGTTGGATGAATTAAATATTTTTTCTCATTTTTAGATGTAGTAAAAAATTCTGTTACTGTTGCATATACATTATCAGCTGATTTCGATACTGTAATAATAGGTTTACCAGTTGTATTTTGAGCATCACTAAATGCACTTGGAGCTCCGAAACCCTGACTACCTCGAGTTTGTTTTAATTCCATAGATTTTGATGAGGCGAGGTATCTCCCAAATTTTCTTAAATCAATTTTTGCCATTCCTGTTCCGTTATCAAAAATTTCAAAAGTATAACTCATGATATTTTTTTGACTGATTTCAGACGTTAAAAAAGATGGGGCTTCAAACTCTCTAATTCTAACCCCAACTATTGGCTCTACATCAATAATGTATTCAACAGGTTTAATCATTTCTTGCATATCGTCTATTATTCTCCTAACTTCTTCCTCTATTTCCAACTCTTCTTTATCAATTATTTCTCCGGACTCTTCCTCTTTTTCTTCTGGTTCTTGAATATAAGGTTGAATTGGTTCTACAGATTCAATACCTAATTCTTGCATTAACGTATGTTTTGCTTCATTATTTAAATGTTGAGATTTTTTTTCTTCTTTCGCTGTTTCAAGTACAGAAAGTTTTTCTAAAAATAATTCTTGATCTAAAGAAAACTTGATTTTTGAATCTGTTTTTTGCATTTCTTTCCATTGAAAACTTTCAATTGCGTCTAAGGCATTATCAATAAATTCAGCACAATATTGAACATGTTTCCAATAACCAAATTCAAAACCTACTAGTTGAGTTCGCTTACGCATATACTCAGCTATTGTTCCCTCTTTAATTTTACCTTCTTCGTTTGATGAAATTTTAGACGCACTCGTATAATATTTTCTTCAATTAATCTTATCAAAATAATCTATAAATTTATATCTAGTATAAGTTGCAAATTTATTAACTAAACCATAAGATATCAGATATATACCTTTATTCTTTATTTTTCAATTATTTAATCGTACTGTACAATTATATTCACAGTTTACAGTAAATAAACTAATATTTAAATATTTTCATCAGATTTTATTGAATGAAAATAAGTGATTATATATCCCAAAAAGTTTTCAAAATTATCTATATCCTTAATTTAAGCATTTCTTTTTTGATAGGCTTCAATTGCAGCATCAATTATTTTCGATGCTATATATCGTTTAGTATTTCTCTCAACATGAATTATACGTTTCTTCTTATCAATGATAAAGACCTCATTATATTTACTATTGAAACCTATATCTTCTCTGCCAATATCATTTGCCACAATTAAATCAACTTCAGATTTAATAAGTCTATTATAAGCACGTTCTATTAATTCACTTTTGGATACGTTAGTTTCTGCTTTAAAGGCTACGATAAATAAATTATAATCTTTTTTCCTTGCTACATTTATTATTTTAGGTGTTAATTTCATATTAATTTGTAGTTCTTCTACATTATCAGAAGAGATTTTTCCCTCAATGTATTCAATTGGTTTGTAGTCGCTAACAGCAGCGGCTGAAATAAAAAAATCATAAGAATTTAATGAAATTTCATCTTTAACGGCGTTTATAAAATCATCTATTGACACAACATGTATTGTTTTTATATAATTGGGAAGTTTTACCGAACATTCACCAGCTATTAACGTTACATCAGCGCCTCTAGCTGAAGCTTCTTTAGCTAATTCAACTCCCATTTTTCCTGATGATTTATTTGAAACAAATCGAACTGAATCTATTGCTTCTCTAGTTGGACCGGCAGTTATAAGGATTTTCCTTCCTTCTAAGTCCTTCTTTGTTACTAATAAATCTATAACCCTATCAATTATATCATCAATTTTTGCTATTTTAGCTTTACCTTCTGAAATTCTGGGACCTAAGATATCTACTCCGCATTCACGTAATCGTTTTTCATTCTTTTCTAAAATAGGATGTTTGTACATACTTTCATGCATTGCTGGTACTATTACTATTGGTATAGAAGACCCGAACGCAGTTGAAGCTATTGTCGTAACAGGTGTATCATCGATTCCACACGCAATTTTTGAGATCGTATTCGCAGTTGCAGGGCATATTAGGATTAGATCTGCTTTTCCCACACTTTTGGGTCTCTCACCTGCTAAATAGACATGTTCAACAGCTCCAGTTAAATAAGTGATAACTTTATTTCCTGTTGCCCATTCCATTAAAGCGGGATTAATTAGCTCGGTAGCTGCTTTAGACATGACACAAATCACTTCAGCTCCTAATCTCATAAGTTCTCTAGCTACAATAGGAGAGGATATTACTGCTACCGAACCCGTTAAACACATACAAATAGTTTTACCTCTAAGAATAGTTCCTTTACTTTCAGTTATATCCTTTGAAGGGTGCTGAAAATTATGTTTTGCCATCTTCTAATAATTTTATTTACTATTTTTCAATTAAACTTTCAGATTCAATGTAAATAAAATTTATGCATTAATTAAAAACATAATTATACATTTTTTATTATTCTTCAAATTCAATTTTACAGTAAATTTGAAATGATTAATGTTTATCATAAATTCTTAAGATTTTTTTTGATCCTATTTTTTATTTATGGATTTAAATAAGTAAATTGAAATATATTTTTAAAATTCAACCAAATTGGTTAAAAGGCATGAATAAAGTCTGCGATTTGCATATTCATAGTAAATTTTCTGGAGGTGCAAGCAAAAGTATTGAGATTCATAAAATTGCAGTTAATTGCAATATGAAAGGAATTCAAATAGTAGGAACTGGTGATTGTTTACACCCTATATGGTTAATTGAACTAAAAAATAATTTAATTGAATATTCAAATGGAATATTCTATTCTTTAAATACACCAAATGTTAATTTTATATTACAAACCGAAATTGAAGCAATTTGGAAAAATAATTCGAATGTTAAAAAAGTGCATTTCATCCTTCTTTTTCCAAATTTTGAAAAATTGGATGAAACAATTAAATTTCTATCGAAATTTGGCAATTTAAAAAATGATGGTAGACCAAAGATCTATATATCAGCAGAGAATCTTATTTTTGGATTGAAATCAATTGATGAAAATATTGAGATAATCCCTGCTCATATACTTACTCCTTATTTTGGCATTTTTGGTGATCAAGCTCATTTCAATACTATGAAAGAAGCTCTGGGTTATGGAATGAATTATATTAATTGTATTGAAACCGGATTAAGCGCAGATCCCTTAATGATAAGAAGCATTTCAGAATTGAATAGGGTGTCAATAATATCCAATTCTGATAGTCATTCCATAAATTTTCATAGATTAGGAAGAGAAGCAACAAAGATTAAGCTTAATAAATTAGATTACCCGAATCTTATAGATTCACTTAAAAGAAACAAAATCGTTAAGACTTATGAGTTTAAACCATCGCAAGGAAAATATTACTATAATGGTCACAGACCAGAAAGACACATTAATAATAGAGATTATTATTGCAGCCCAAAAATCAATATTAATAACTGTCCTTACTGTAAAAAAAAATTAACTAGAGGAGTTTTAGCTAGAGTTCAAGATTTAAGTGATCAAGTAAATCATTTCAAATTAAACTTTCAACATATTGTACCCCTGCTACAATTAATTTCAAATATTCTAGGAGGAACTGAATATGACAGAAGAAATTTATCAATATATTATCAATTAGTAGAGAATAATGAGAGTGAATACGCTATTTGGGAAGGCAAAAGTAATTTTGACAATATACCTGAAGATCTAATTGACGCTATTCAAAATATTCGAAATGGAAAATTCTGGTTTATACCGGGTCATGATGCTGTTTATGGAAAATTACAATTTGAGAAATAATGTATTATTTATCTTTCAAGCGCTAATAATTGTTGTTTTCAGATTTAATTTTTGACAAAAATCACGAAATTTATTAAATTTATCTGGTTTCATGTTCAAGTTCTCCTCAGATTGAAGGATCTTAAAGAATTTTTTACCATAATATGTTTCATAAATTTGGGACATATCATAAAAAACTCTACCCTTATCATAATATCTAATAATTTCTGAAGATTCAAACTCATTTTTTCGAATTTCAAGGATTTTGTTAGAATACTTAAAAAAGGGTGTATTTTGCATTTTTTTCAAATCAAAGATTATTGTACTTCCAAGTTTACAAGTATTTAATAAATCTCTAATAATAGAATGGACTTCAATTAAAAATTTTGACCTATATTCTTTTAGACTAGCATTAGGGTGAATAGTGCTTTTTAATATTTCAGTATAAGATAGATCTAATCCAGCTAATTCTTTATTTAAATTTAATAAGGATAAAATTTGTTGAGTATTTATCTCAATATCTTTTTGTAATTCATCAAAAATATAATCTCTCTCTTTAAAGATATAGTTAAACAAAAATTTGTTAAAAGCTTTAATAAAAGCATTATAATTAGGTACAAATAACCTATTTGTATTATTAACCACAATTTCATTAGCTTGGAAAGGATTAATCTCTTTATTTAATACTGCTTTTACAAGTGATAGTGGATAATATCCTTCTATATATTCCATACCTTTAGAAATACTTTTAATTACATCTTTAAATGAGCATTTAGTAATCACATTAATTGTTTTGATAATATTACCTTCAATTTTAATTGGTGTTTTTTTACAATAACAAAGATCAAATGGTTTTAAATCATGAAATAATGGATTATTGTAATCAGGTATAATTATTTGAGAACCATAGGCAGTAACAACACTACCTTGAATTGGCTTATTTGCTAGATCCCATTCTATAACTATAATATCTTCTGAATCTTTATCGACAATATTATAATTATATTCGATATTTTCACTTAGTAATGATAAACCATCGATTGATTTAACTTCATAATCATCAATCTCTCCCCAAAATTGTTGTCGATAATAATAAACATCTTGAAAATTACTGAGATCATCTAAAAATAATTCTTTCATTATAAAATAATTGATTCCTATTTCAGACGACTTTATTGTTTGATCATTCAATCCAAAAAAGCCAATACGGGAAATTATATAATGATATACTGGATTTTTTAAATTATATTCATCATGTTTTACTATATAAGTGTTTCTTTTTTTCCTAAACTCTCCCTTAGCTCTTTTAATGTTATGTTTTTCCATCAACAACTTTAAGAATGAAAATTTTTTGAGGTAGACTTTTCTTTCCAATTCCTTAATTTCTGCTTTGTATTTCTTATATTCATCGTAATATTCTTCATTTGGAATATCTATGACTCGAAAATGTTTTTTCAATAATTTCAATTTATCAATAATACAGAAATTATCAATTTCAGAATAAAAATAGCTTATTAGTTCGGACTTTAAAGAATTTAATGAATTCTCAGATAATAAATCTTTAAATGAAGGATTGAGTTGAATTAATTCATCAAAATACTTTTTTGTTAGATATATAGTAAAATATTGATTATTAAAATTAGAACTATTTATCAAAGTTTTTAATTTGGCAAAATGGGAAGCTATAAACGATAAGTCTTTAAATTTCAGTATATGATTTATAGATTCAATAATTTTAAGAAGATCAAAAAAAGAATATTCATCTATAGTATTTAGAAATTTTTTAAATCCTCTTTCTATTTGAATGTTAAATTTTAAAAAATATTTTTGTAAATCATTCTCATATCCATTTTGTAAAAACTCAAAAAATTCAATGAATAAATTATTATCAATTGCAATTTTTAAATAAGTTTCAATGATATTTTCAGTTTCAAATTGATTATAAATAGCTTTATTCATATAATTTAGAGCTTCTACACAATTATTACTTTTAAAGCAACTATTAGCTAATAATAAAAAATTATTACTCTTTTTCTGTGATCCTAAATCTTCAGAAGTCAAATTATAACTCTTAAAGTTCTCTAATATCTTTCTAGCAAGAGTAGTCTTAATTAAAGACAACAACTTTATTAAATGAACGCAAATTTTTTTGGTTTTTTCAGAATAAATTAGAAATGAAGGACAATCGTGAAAAATTTCCTTATTCATTTCATCTATTATAAGATGAAATTCACGTTCATTATCTAAAATAAGACTTCTAATGAGTATAGGATTTTCTTCAGTTTTAATTAAATTGATTTTATTAGAAAGAAACTTAAGAGATTTCTGATATAAATTTAAACCAAATTTATCAATTATTAGACTTGATATTGAATTATCAACCATTTTTTTAGAATCTTGATTTTATTATTTCGGAAATTAATTTAGGAAATTCTTCCCATTTACTTATAGTAAGTAATTGCCCTCCTGCAACTTTTACCATTTTTTTGGCTTCTTTTAAATTGAATGAAGTTTCAGGGCATACTAATATAAAGTCAACCCCTAATGAACGCATCTTTCTAAATTCTATTATGGCTTCTTTTATATCAAAAATTTCAGCATCAGTAAATAATACATTTAGTTTTTCACGTGAATTCGAATATTCCTTAAATTGTTTATTTGCCCACTCAATAGCACTTTGAATTCTTGTACCACCTCGAGCAGTCACAGAAAGCAACTCATCTGCTAACTTTTCTAAATCAATTTTTTGGTCTAATCCTTTCAAAACATGTGTATTTGATTCAAAAAAAGCAATCCCAAGTTCATCTTTCCGCATTCCGTAACATAGCATAGTAATACAAATACTCATATATGCAAGTTTATCTCCAGTCATACTACCTGAAATATCGAGCTCAAAACAAGCGGTTCTCAATCCTTTAGCAGTTTCAAAAACAAAAAAATCATCATATTTTATATGATCTAATTTTTTCCCTTTTTCTAAGATATTATTTAAAGTCTCTTCTAAATCAATATTTTCGAAATCATCTCCTATAGAGTATGGTCTTACTATATTTATTGGAATTGGACCTGTTGTAGAACTACCTAGATGTGCTCTTGAATAATATATGCCTAATTCAATCAACATTTTTTTAGCTAATTCTTTTACTTTTTGTTTAGTAGTTTCTTGTAATTTGTCTCGATGAATAAACCATTGTTTAAGAAGATTTTCTCCATTACCTGCGGATAGACATGAAATCATTTTATTCTCTCCTTCTTGACCTCCAATTTGTTGAGCACTTTTTAGGGCATCGCTTAAATTAAAGTTTCCTAAAGCACCTAAGGCATCTCTATTATTAGAAGCTAAGGCGCTGGCAGTTAGTTCTTTTATTCTCTCAAGGTTTAATTGATCGTGAATTTGATTCATTAAATTGCTTATTCTATCAAAATTTGCTTTATTTTTTTCTATTAATTTTTTCAACAATTGATAAGTAGGCTCAATTAATTCAAATATTTGGTCATCGGGCATCTCAAGTTTCTTTCCTATCTTCTCTATAAGTTCTGATTCTAGATTCAATCCAATTTTTCTAAGAAATTCTGTTGCATCTCTTAATTGGTAAGGATTTTCACAGGATTCTAAAGTTAAAGAAACAAGATTTGGAAGGTTCTGTACCATTTTTTGGCTACAATGCATATTTGGACAACTATTAGCTAGTTGTTGTAATTGATGAGTTAGAGACTTAAAGGCTTCAAATTTCTTATTCTGATTTAAAGCATCGTTGATAGCATTTTTTAGTGCTTGGTGGAACAATGAATTCCAAGATTTGTTTGCAAATGCAGTTTTCGTTAAACTATCAAGTGAAAGATTCATTTCAGAACCTTTAAACTGTTGATCAAAGTTATTTAAAAGAGAAGATCTAAGATCAGTTCCAAAAAATTGATCAAGTGAATTTGCTAAATTGAAATTATGTTCGAATGAAGATTTTTTCATACTATTCTTCAAAATTTTATCTAGATTAAAATTTGGAGTCTCTCCTAAATGTTTTGCGGACTGAAATAATTGATCTAAATTTTCAATCTTGTTTTGAAGTTCATTTTTCAGATTTCCTAGTTTTTCTTTAGAAATTGCATTGGTATCCTTTAAAAATTTCATTGATTGAAGTAAATCCTCTAAACTCCCGGACTTAAACAAATTCTTTAAATCATCTTCAATAGTCTGATTATTTAGAGCTTTACTAGTAATTTTTTCCCATTCTCTCAAGGATTGTTCTTGGATTAGATTATTTAATCCTAAATTAGTGCCTGCTTTGAGATCCTTAGGATCTAAAGAATTAATTTTTTGAAGCATTCTTTTTTTTGCTTCTTCAATTAATTTCTCAAATGATGTTATTTCTTCTTTATATAAATCAGAATCGTCATTAAAGAAATTAAGTGCAGATTTATATGGATCTTCATTCCTCTTTTGATTTAATTCATCAATAAATTTTTCCATTTGAGGAATAATATTTGTATCAATTGATTTTGATATTTCAATTTCATCTATTAGGTCCTGTAATTGATCTAATTCTGATTTGATGGTGGAATTTTTTAATTCTTCTTCAAAATTATCGCTCTCACTTTCTATAAAAAATGATTTCATTAAATCCTTCTTATAATTTGGAAAAAGAATCTCAAAGGCAATATCTTTGGCTAAATTTTGGTTATCTGGAAAGGAGGTGACAGTACTAATTTCTATAAAATCATTCGGAGTAATGGAACCTTTTCTATAATATCTTGATATGATTAAATTTGGTATAGATAATACTTGCCTTGGGGATGGCATTTGGATTATATCTGGATGATTCCTCATCCTTCTTATAAATTCTACAGCAAATTCACATGGGTTCTCAGGAAATACACCCAATAATTTACCCTCCTAAAGTCTTATGAATAATATTTTCTATAACATTTTCGGCTTTTACACCAGGCTTTGGTTTTATACTTCCGAGTAGGACGTGTCGGGCAATTTCCGAAAGATAAATATACACAGATTCTTTTTCTTTCACTTTCTTTTCCTTCTCAATGATTCTTTTTCTAGCTAATAGTTTAGCAATGGCGATACCTGCTCTTATTGAAGCAGGTATTTCAATATCAATTTTATTCTGTCTAGTTTCTTTTATAATCGAATATATTAATTCTAATTCCGATTCTTCAATTATAAAATGTTCAGGTAAGTTAATTCTTATAATATCTAATTCTGTGGATTTATCTGGATATGTCAATTTAATCCAAACTTTTATTCTATCTTTTAATGCTTCAGATAAACGATGTGTTCCTGATAATTCTTCCGGATTCATTGCACATATGAAGAAAAAGTCCTTATCGGCCTTTATTCGTCCTAGATGAGGAATTCCTATAGATGCTTCTTCTAAAGGCTCTAATAAAGTGTTTTGAGAATATTCTGTTGCTCTATTAATTTCATTAGCTAAGAAAGTTCCTCCTTCTAACATGGCATTTAATAATGGCCCGGGATTAAAAGCTTCTAAAACAAACCCTTTCTTTAAAGTAATTGCTGGGTCAAATGAGCCAACAAAATGAGAAGGTTTAATACTTTCATCCATAGTTAGCCAATAAAAACTCTTATTTTTCTTCTCTTTAGCCCTTAAACTAGCAAAATATCTACATAAAATAGTTTTACCAACTCCAGGAGG
>JBHLLJ010000048.1:0-23158 GCA_048885705.1 Candidatus Hermodarchaeota archaeon
ATGGCAAGTTTATTGGAATATTTAAAGTCTTTTAACATTAATATATTATACAAGGTAAAGTAACAATATCCAAATCCCCAACTCGTTATAGCAGCAGTACCATGTATATATTGTATTACTATATTAGATCCACAAAATACTCCTAAAACAATAAAACTTATGCAGGAGATATTTGCACATATTAGTGCTATTTTTTTTAATTTAACACTAATTAATCCGTTATTAAATGTTCTTATAAGCGAATTTACAAAAATGAATGCAAATATTCCTGAAAATATATTTCCGACATTAAAAAAAACGCCTCCTGCCCCTAAACATAATGCACTTACTGCCATCGTCAAAAAATTATAACCTGGAAACATTGAAAATGCGATTATATCTCCTAGAATACCAACACTAATTGAAAATAATCCAAATATTCCTCCTGGTATTAGATTATTAAGTTTTTCAAAAAATGAATCCCATTTCCCCATAATTCCTTGTACGAATAATTTATCTGAAATTTTATAAAAATAAAGGATTTACTTTATCTATATATAAATTTCTAATATTAATGAAAATAGATGGAATAAAAAAAGGATTTCGAAAAATTAAACAATTTTATTCATATAGGTAATCGTATCGTGAAGGTTGATCCTTTATTCCTCCCCTCAGACTCCATAAAAATCTGACCATGATGGAGTTCAACGATATTTTTAGAGAGATATAACCCTAAACCCGAACCTTCAATATCAATATCAAATTCTTTATTAACTCGTTTTATCTTGCTAAATTTCTGGAATAATAAATCTTGTTCCTTCTTAGTCAGTCCAACTCCAGTATCTCTTATAGATAGATTCACCCATTGATCATTTTCATTCAATGAAACGTAGATATTACCCTTAGGAGGTGTAAATTTAATTGCATTAGAAAGAAGATTAGTAATAACCTGCTGAATTCTGATTTTATCTACTTTTAAGATTATTTCTTCTGGAAGTTTAAAACTTATATTGATATTCTTCTTATCAGCCCAATATTTTAAATCAGAATAACAATCATTTACAAATTCTACTATGTTTTCCTCTTGTAAGTTTAAATTTAATTTATCTGATTCTATTCTTGAAACATCAAGTAAATTTTCGATTAATTGCCTTAATCTCTGGCTACCTCTATATATCATCTCAATAAATTCTATTGATTTTTCTTCAAACTGTTCTTTGTAATTTTTTAGAAGAATTTGTGAAGCAGCATATATTGAACTCAAAGGCGTTTTAAATTCATGAGATGCTTGCATTATTAATTCACTTTTGGTTTGACTCAATTCTGTTAATTTTTTATAATCTTCGATTATAATGTTTTCAGCTTTTTTACGTTCTGTTATGTCTCTTGTAATTAAAAGAGCTTTTGGTTCACCCTTCTCATTATGAAATAAACTACCATTTATCTCTGCATATATATAATGACCATCTTTATGTTTTACTCTTGCCTCTACTGTACCATGGCCCTGTTTTTCAAAAGCTTCTTTAAATTCTTTAAAGGTTTTCTCTGCATCATCTAAATGTATGAAAATTAATGCTCTTTTTCCAAGAACTTCATCAATTGAATAACCAGTTAGTTTTAATAAGGGCTTTTTATTTACATATTCTATTTTTAAGGTTTCACTTACTATAAGAATTAATTCATTAGCATTTTCAGAAATTAGGCGGTATTTTTCTTCAGATTCTTTCAACTTTTTCTCAGTTTTCGTCTGAATTGTTATATCTCTTAATGTAACAATATATCTATCCATTCCATTAGTGATTACATGTTTGCCTCTAGCTGAGGCATATATAATATTACCGTTCTTATGGATGAGTTTAAAATCAGGAGCAACTATTAATTTTTTAGTATCTCTCGCATTTCTCATTGATTCTGCTAATTTTAATATGTCTGTTGGATGAATATACTTAAGTGCTTTTTTTCCAATAAGTTCATTTTGCTGATAACCTATAATATTATAACATTGAGGACTAATATAAGTTATTACACCATTGATATCCAGTTCTAATATAATGTCAGTAAGATTATTGATTAAACTTCGATACTTTTCTTCTGACTCCTTTATCTGCTGTTCTGCTTTCTTTCTAATAGAAATATCTCTTGAAATTATTATAGCTTTTCTTTTTCCATTAACATCAATAAATGTTGTTCCTTTATGTTCAAACCAGATATAATGACCATCTTTATGTCTAACCCTCATTTCCTTTCTTCCTTCCCCGTATTTAAATCCATCTTTCAAAATCTTTAACGCTAATTTCGCATCTTCTGGATGTAAAGGGGTGAGTGGTGTTTTTCCGATTATTTCTTCGCTTGAATACCCTAATACCTCTTTATATGCCTTTTCATTGATATATTCATGTTCAAACTTCTCATTAATGATGGTTATTAAGTCATTCGCATTGTCTAAAATTAGCTTAAATTTGTCCTCTGATTGTTCTACTTTTTCATCAATCCATTTTTGTTTCTCTGACAAATAAAATTCCTCAAATTAGCCCGTATTTAATTAATAACGTTTCCTAATCTCTGCTGATTTTCAAACCCCGCTTATTATTATTATTCCTATCTAGAATAAAAAATAATGAACTCTGAAAATCTGTCTTCTCCTAATGCAACTCCATGATGTACATAAAATTTTTTAGTTATATTTGTATGGACAATGTCTATTTGTACTATATAGTGGTACGAAATAAAGTTACAGCTTGTTTTACAAAAAATTTTATTTGTTATCTGAAATTATTTTCATTATATTTTTACATTAAATCTAAATAAAAAGAAACTTAATTATTCATTGCGCTCATAGTATAGGGGTAGTATGCTAGGTTCCCAACCTCGCGGCCCGGGTTCAATTCCCGGTGGGCGCACTTCATATGCATTCTAAATTCAATGATTAGGTAACTCACGAATTTAACATTTAGTTACCTACGTTCTCTAAAAATGTATTTGATGGTAAAGAACTAGTCTCTATTTCCTTACATAAATCTGAAATCTCACCAAATAAATATGCAACTCTATTAAACATCCCATTTTTTTTGAATTCCTTTGCTTCTTCCATCTTAATCATTCTATCCATTAAAGGTTTAAATAATGTTAAGATTTCATATACATGGCTCAAAATCTCTTTAGTAATCTTAATCTTCTTATCTATATCATCTTCTCTTATCAGCATCTCTCCATCATCCTTATGAAATTTAAAAATTATCTATACAATTATTGATTATTATTTTATTTTCTCTCTTAATAAATGTTTTTGGTTTACTCTTTTAAGAATTGAATTTCTTTACAAAAATATCTTATTAATTTTGTTGAATTCTCTTTTGTGGCAAAAAATAAGATGATATATATAATTTGGTGTAATTTCTCTATGATTTATTTAATTAGTTGTTAACTTCACCCTATAATTTTTATCATTAACTTATGGAAAATTGGATTTGTGAACATAAATAGGTATTCAATTGAATACAAATTTAGATATAATAACAATTAACATGATAAAATTTAAAACTTCTTTATTATACTCTCATTCAGCAAAGAGATTTTCTTTATAAGCCTGAACCCTAAGTTTACTTATAACAATAATACAATTTTATTTATAAATTGAAATCATAAAATTCTTATATTAATTTTTTTGTGTTCAAAAGACTATTTATTGTGTTATTTCTTAGAGATTTTTAAAGGTGTTTCATAGTTGAAATCTAACAATATTCTAAGAAATTTTCAATAATTTTAAATTATGTCACAATAATACAAGGAGAATAATTAGGACTTATTAAATTCATATGGTAAAAAAAAAATGTGAGATACAATAGTATAACCATTTTTTATAACATTAAATTTAAATATATTTTCTATTATAAGTTTTTTAGTTCAAATTTAGAAAAAACACAAAAAAACCCAAAAAAGATTTAAAATTTTACATCAAAAAATGTAAAATAATCAAAGCGAATATTCGGGTATAAGATTATAAAAGCATTATGCAAAAAAACTATGAAAAAAGTTCCAAGGCAATTAATCTCCAAAAATACATGTAAGAATATAATATGATAGCAATGGATAAGGCTCAAAATATTAATAATACTTCAGAAAAGTTCCAAATGTTGGGATATGGATTGATAAAAATCTCATATATAGAATCTGAAGGCAACTTTAAAATTATTCTTCAAAAAGGTATCGGAGTTCCTCTTATTCAGAATATCCTAGAACTTTATAAGAAAGAAATTATAACCAAAAAGCAAGGAAGCTCAATAATTCCTTTAAATGAATTCACAATTCATATCCAATATTTTAATAATAAGGATGAAGAAATTTCTGTGATATTGTATATGGAGGAGAAAGAGCCGAGTAATGCTGTTAATTTTCCACAGCTTTACTTTTTATCAAAAAACATCAACAACAAAATCGTTTCAAATTATCCTTTATCTGAAATAGTTAAAGTGTTCGAAAACAAAATTGAGATTCCAAAATCCTCTGGAGTTATAGCAATCTTTGTTATTGGTTCTGCAGGCAGTCCATTTCTTTCAAAAATTAATAAGAGTCGCAATAATATAGCAGATCATGAAGTGCACATTGGTGGATTTATTTCTGCACTTTTGTCGTTTTCAAACACAATAATTGGAGAAGAAACAGGAGCAAAGTTGAAGGAAATAAATTTTGGGAATCAGCAATTTTACGTTATATCTAAAAGCGGAGTAATTTTTGCCTTTTTGGTAGAGAATATGAATTCTTTACTACAAAGATATATGTATCTTATTGCAGACGAATTTATTTACGATTTTGGAGATTATTTAAAAGATTTTAATGGAGATGTAACTCCATTCGCATCTTTTGAAGATAAAATTAACCAATATTTTATTATTTAAAAAAAGGGAATTAAAAAATGGCTCAAAAACAAGAATATGAAAAAATAGATCAGATTTCCATCCTATCTTTCAAGATTGGATGGGAAGAGTTCGTTATCGATCTCTTCGATGTGAAAGAAATAATTCAAGCAGGTTTAATAAGAAAATTACCTAAAAGCTTAGATTACATAGATGGCATCTATAATTACAGAGGAGAAATAATTCACATAATTAATTTAAAGAAAAAATTAAGCTTGAGTCAATATAATCTGTATTCAAGAGACTCCTCTTTTGAAGATCAATCTAATAATTCGAAAAACTTCATTATTATTCTTAAAATTGATAATAATCTGGTAGGATTTTATGTTGATCAAATCATCAGTATCGATCATATTGATCCAAGTCAGATTGTTGGATTAAGCCCAATCTTTCAAACTAGTGTTGCTATGGAATATATTAAAGGGATTATTATCTTTGAACAGCGACCACGAGTTATGCTTGATTTAGGCAAAATATTTAGTGAAGTTGACCAAATTAGAATCCAACAAGATTTATCATCATTAACATAAATTAAAAAGGAGTTGATAAAATGACAAGTAATAATAAAAAAAAGGTCCTGATAGTTGACGACGCCCAATTTACGCGTAACATGCTTAAGAACATTATAAATAAAATCGATCAAATTGAAGTCATCGGTGAAGCTTCAAATGGTGTAGAAGCAATCTCTTTATATAAGAAACTAAGTCCTGATTTAGTTACTATGGATTTAGTTATGCCAGAAAAGGGTGGTATTGAGGCGACTGAAGAGATTTTAAAAATAAACTCAAAAGCATTGATTGTAGTTGTCTCTGCTCTCGGTCAAGAGGCACTGGTTCTTGAAGCTGCAAAGAAAGGGGCAAAAGATTTCATTCAGAAGCCCTTTAAAACAGAGCAAATATTAGAAGTTATGGACCGAATACTAAAAAAATAAAAAAAATGAAAAAGAAAATAATAAATAAGGTGATTATGTGTCATCTAAAGACGATATTAAGCTATTCATAAGTGAAGCTGAAGATCTGATTCAAAAAACAGAAGAAGAAATTCTTAAATTAGAAGAAAAACCAAATGATTTAAAACCAATTCAGGAACTTTTTTTTACTTTTCATGCGTTAAAAGGATTAACAGCGATGGCAGGTTTTGAAAATTTATCTAAATTTTGTCATCATTTTGAATCATTTTTAGAAAATTCAAAAGAAAAAAAGGTTTCAAAAACCAAAAGAGAAAGTTTCATTGAAATGTTATTTGAAAGTCTTGATGTATTAAGAAATGTGTTAAAGCGAGTTAAAAACGGGGATTTGAGTGATATTGATGACAAATTTGTAAAAGAAATTAAAAATAGTTTTGAAAGTTTTGAAAATGAGTATGACATCACCTTTATTCAACCTTTAAACTCAGATGAATTTAACCAAATCCTTAGACAAAAAGACAATAAACTGTTCAAAATATACATCCGCATTGAAGAAACCTGTGTTTTCAAAAAAGTAAGGTTATTCATTATATTTAGAGCATTAAATGAAGCTGGAAAAATTTGTTGGACTAATCCTGCTCCTGAAGATTTAGAAAAAGCAACTCTCAAAAATGAATTTGAAATTTTCTTTATTAGTAATAAAAATAAGGATGATATCTCTCACATCTTAGATGAGATTCTTGAAATCGAGAGCATTGTTATTACTCCATTAGATTCTGAAAGTTTTACAAAAATAATTACTGGTCTTAAGGAAAAATGGGAGAAGGAAAAAGCAGAACCTTTAAGTTATGATACTTTTGAAGATGATTTTGATGAGGATGTTGATGTACAAGAGTTAGAAAGAGTTTCTCAAATTGTAGGTGATTTTTCAGAAGATAATATAAAAATCATGAGTGTTAAGGTTAATATTGAATATCTAGAGGAACTAATGAACTATTTTGGAGAATTAATAATAATGAAGAATTATATCAGCCAACTTCTAAAGGAGAAACAAGATAGAACCATTGTTCGATTAGTAGATAAAATGGATAAACCTTTTCTAGATATACAAGAAATACTTTTCAAACTCAAGTTAGTTCGAGTAGATTCAATATTCAGAAAATATAAAAGACTTGTACGCGATGTAGCAAATGAAACTGGAAAGAAGATAAAACTAATCCTTGAAGGAACCAATGTAGAAATTGACAGAAAAATCTTGGAAGAAATTAACACTCCATTAGTTCAGTTGATTAGAAATGCCATTTATCATGGAATTGAATCCCCAAGAGATCGAATTAAGAAAAAGAAAAACGAAATTGGTGTATTAAAAATAAAAACATATAGAAGAGCAGGTTCTATTTACATAGAGGTTCAAGATGATGGAGCTGGTATTAATTACGATAAAATTAGAGAAAAAATTGTAAATAAAGGGATTTATGATGTAATCGAAGCAGAAAAACTAACAAACGAGAATTTATATAAGTTTATCTTGATGCCAGGGTTCTCGACACTTTCAGATGCAGATATTATTTCTGGTAGAGGCATGGGTTTAGCAATTGTAGCGGAAAAAATAAAAGAATTAGGTGGTGATTTTAACATTCAATCTCAAACTGGTGTTGGTACTATATTTACAATTGTCGTTCCTTTTACTAGAGCAATACTAAGAGCACAACTAATTCAGATCGCTAATGATTTATTCGCAATTCCAACCGAAAACATTAAACAAATATACTTTTTCAATCCAAGTAAAGTCGAATTTGTTGATGGACAGCAATTTTATAAGATAGATTCAAAATTGATGCCAATAATTCATTTAGATGAATATCTAAGCATGGCAGTAAAAACTACAACAAATTCCCATAAAAAAATTGCAATTTGGTGTCAAAAAGATGAAGAAAGTTCAGCAGTATTTGTTGCGGATAAACAATTACAACAATTAGATGTGGTTGTAAAGCCATTTAAATCTAGTTATTCAGATTCTCGAGATATTTTGGGTTCGACAATTACAGGTGACGGTTCAATATGCCTGATTATCGACGTTTTAAATATCATTTCATCTATTATAAATGAAAATATAATTTCAAATTTAAATATATAATTAAAATTTTTTTACAGTTAAAATGTGTATCAAATGAAGAAATACATGGAGGAAAAATAAAATGGGTTTTAAAAAGATTGACCATGATGAATTAAAAACAAAAATTAGCACAAATTTTCTTGGTATTCCAATAAGAGAAGGTGGAAAGTTAGTAGAGAAAAATCAAAGAGAAATGAAAATTGAATCTAGTTATATAGGTTCGATGTCAGAAGTATTGATTTTAAATGAAGAATTTATGGAATTTGATTACTATAATAATGGAATACGAAAAGCTGTTTCTGGGAATGGAAATATTTCAATATTTAATAATTCTGTTAAAGATAGAATTTGGGATGCAAATTTACAGTTTTCAGGCTCGCAATTTGATAATCAAGAGAAAGAAAACAGTATAAATTTAGGAATTTTTGAGCCAAGCTCGAATAAAATTTTAAAATATGAAATAGTAAATTCTGATGATTTACCCGATTTAATCAAATTAAATGAAACTATTGAAATTCTGAGTGAAGAAATAACTCATGAAGAATTTTCTGGAAATAACGAAATAAATGCTGTAAATAAGAAGCATTATTTATTAGTACTTGGTAAAGAAAATAAGGTAAAATTTTTTATTGACATTCAAAATGTTTCAAATTCTATATTAGAAAATATTAAGTTTAAGAAATTATTTGTCAATAATTTTTATGATTTGACTTTTAATTGTAGTAAGAGTAAAGAATTTAAGTTTGCTAAAAATTCTGTAGAATGTATTATAAATAATTTAAATCCTGGAGAGAAAGCAGAAATAATTATTACTGCTCATATTTTTCCCAAAAAGAAGGAAGACATTAAATCAGGCAAAATTGAATTAACTTACAATTTATCTTCAAAAATAATTTCAGGAGTTAAAATCAATTACTTCTCAGCTTATTCACATGCAATGCATGCTATTGAAAAAACAGAGAAAAATGATGCACCAAATCATTGGGAATGCTCCTTAAATTTTGAAAACCATAGTGATTTCAAATTGAAGTTAAATTCAGTTTTAATCTATGATAAAAGCAAAACCAATAAAATCCTCGATTTAGATTTTAGTGCTTCTGGTAGTATAAAAATAAATCCTCGAGGAAAATATAAGACGGAAAATTTCGAAGTTGTTGACGAAAAAGAACCTACTTTTTCTAGAAAAGTTGAATATTCTGTTGATTATAGAACAGAGACACATTCAATGATAACAACTAGATATGATGAAAGTATATTCAAATTAATTAATATCACAGCAAAGAAGAAATTACCTGAGGAAGAAATTAAATCATTTGAAGAAAGTACATTAAATACTGAAATTATTATAAACAACCATGGAACAGTTCCAATTAAAGGACTTCGAATAATTGAAAAAATTCCCGAAGACTTCTTACCACCAAAGAATACAACTGATTTTACGTTATATAAATCATCAGGCAAACTAAAAATCGATGATATTGAATTAATTCTTACCCCCGATGATGATGATCAATCACATGAACATACAATTGAAGTATATATTAATCTAAAAAATGATAGTTTAAACTCCATTATTAATCCAGAAGATTTTTTAGAATTAAAATATCCACTTAAAGCAGTAACTCCTAATTATCAAAAGGATTACGATTTCCCTGTTAAAGTCTATGCTTATTATCCTATGTATGAAAAATCTGATCTAAAAGGGCATTATATTTTAACGAATGATCTTTCCAGAAAGGATACATCTTCTTTAAAAATCTCTCACAAACGACGTAAATTAATGATAGGAAAACAAATTTTTCCTGGAAGGACTATAGATGAATTTGCTATTTATATAATAGCAAAAAATGGTTCAAATATTAAACTTAGCGATGTAGACATTACAGATACCTTTCCCAGTTCTTTTGAATTAATCTCATCGAATATAGAACATAAAATAAACAAATCTAAAAATAATGGAGAACAAAAAATTTCTTTCAAAATTGATTCATTACTCCCTTACCAAGAAAAAGAGATAATGTATTATTTGAAAAGTGTAAGTGGAAAAGAGATATCACAATCAGAATTAGAGTCATTTTTTATTGGATAAATAGAGAAAAAAAATGAATTTTAAAAAAAAATTGGAGGAATTGATATGAAACTACAATATTATGAAACCATGGATGATAAATCAAAAGAATATGTTTTGTATCTTATTGAGCAGATTGTACCACAATTCACAAAAAGTGAACTTGATACTTTATTAGAAGATTCTACAGTAAAACCTACAAAAAAAAGTAAGAGCTCAAAATCAAAATCAGATCAAAAATTTATTCAAATTGGCAATGATACAGGAAAAACTGCTGATTTATCAAAACTTACTAAAGAACAATTAAAGTTGTTTTTTCAAATGTTCATAAGCAGGGAAGAACATGATACGTTCGCGATAAAATGGAGATTTTATCAATATGTCAAATACATGTTAAATCTTGATATAAAATCAGTAAAAATATGTCTTGATGCAGACATGGATCAATTAATAGATTTTATTATTGAAACAACAGATAAAAAAATAATTCTAGCTTTATGTTTTGATGTTTTAGAATTAAATGATTTTAATAAAGCAATAAATAGTTTGAATGAATTTGTAAAAAATCAAAATCTGATTCCAGATAGAGTTATTTTTGCAGCAGGAAAAACATTCCGTAATATACCAATTGACAAAACCATCAAGATTGTCAATAAAGAAATAGAACCAGAATTATGGATTGAATGGATTGAACCAAATTGCCTTTTTAATAAAGAAGACTTGTTAATTCTAAATAACTCTGAATTAAAAGTTGCCGGTTTTAATTTTAGTAGTACAGACGATTTGTTAAATTATGTCTTTAAGCATTCAAATGGCGGTCAAATTTCAATTTATAAACAATTAGATTTTTTTACTGAAGTTAGTGAGGAAGAACCTGAAGTGGAATTAATTTGGAAAGGAATTATGTTAAAATAAAGGAGGTAGAAAGTATGATTAAAAGCCAAACAGAAGGAATTGAGTATGGAGAAACTATAAATGTCGTGATAATTGAAGTCCTGAATGAGAGATATCTCATTGAAGTAGAAAATGTTAAAGAAATATATGTTCCTGGAGAAGGCATTGTTCCAATTCCATTATCAGAAAACAAGTTAGTTGGTATTATTAATATTAGGGGAGAAATTTATTCAATCATTTCATTAAGACATACTATTTATAATAATGGTGTTGATTATGGTTTTGGTAATAAATCAAGAATTCTATTATTAGAATATAAAGATTTAAAAATTGCTTTATTAGTCGACGCAGTAATAGGAGTTAAAGATATTCCTTTATCAGTCTTTAAAAAACAAGGCACAATAGTAAAAACAAATATAGACTTTGGATTAATTAAATTAACAGGGGTTTTTCAAGATGAATCCTTGATATTAATAGATTTAGATGCATTAATTTCGCCCTTCCTTAAATCTATAGACAGTAAAGTGGTAAAAAAAGTAGATTTTAAACCAAAAATCATTGAAGGGCCTAAAGTGAAACCTAAATTGGCAGTCAAACCTGTACCATCGGTTGATTCCACAGTAGTAATCCCTCAAGAAACATTTATATCTAAGAATTTATCATCAATTCCTAAAGATATAAGAAAAGATATTTCTTTAACAGCTGAACAAGAAGATATGCTTAAAGAAATAGGTAATATTGGTACTGGAAATGCGGTTACAGCCTTATCTCGATTAGTTAAAAAGAAAATCGATGTGACTTTAACTGATGTAGGAATTATACCCCTAGATGAATTGCCAGAACAATTTGGTGGCCCTAAAGAAAAAGTATGTGGGATCTTTTGTCATATTGATAAACCATCTCAAGCAACTATATTAAATATTTTTGAAATGACCCCATTGATGCAATTAATTGCTGATTTAGCTGGATCTAAATCTAAAATTAATCCAACTAAAGTTCAATCTAAAAATGATCTTGATGATTATGCAATTTCCACAATTGTAGAAATGGGAAATATAATGGCAGGACATTATGCTTCAGCATTAGCAGATTTATTAGGTACAAAATTAATGATCGATATCCCGGAATTTGCAATGAGTAAAGCAGGGGAGATTGGAGAATTTCTATCCAAGGAATTGAAATCTATTGCTGAATTTTTCATTATCATCAAAACTTCAATAAAAGTAGCTGACTTGAAACTTAAAGGTATGTTTTTCTTTATACCAGATCTTGAAACTTTAAAATCATTTTTTGATAAATTAGGAATTGAACATGAAATGTCTATTAGAACTTTAAAAACTCAGAAGGCACCTGATTTAATGGATATATCTAATTTAAAGCTAACTGAAATTCAGAGGGATGCTTTACAAGAAGTTGGTAATATAGGTGCAGGAAATGCTGCTAATGCCTTAGCTCAGATGATTAATAAGAGAGTTGATATAAATATCCCCTCTGTCGAAATGGTTGAATTAGATGAATATGCTAATAAAATTAGTAAAAAGAATGAAAAACTCTTAGTGGCTTGGAGTAATGTTATTGGTAAAACTAGAGCTACTGTTTTAACAATGTTTAATATTAAAGATGCTATTGATATAACTTCCATCATTGTAGATGATATGGACAAGAAACAAATAGACTTAAGAAAGAAAATTAAAAACGCATCTGATTTCCCAGAACTTTATCATAGTGCGATTTCTGAATTAGGTCATATTTTAGGAAGCCATTATGTAAGTGCAATTGGCGATCTATTGGGATTACGACTTATGACAGAACCACCCGATGTCTCTGTTGATACAGGAAACCAATTATTTAAAATATTAAAAGAAGAGATTGGTTTACTTAAGAAATTATCATTAGTTATTACAACGAGTGTTATAATAACAGATATTAAAATTACTGGAACATTCTTATTCATTCCCAACTTAGAAACCTTACAAGAATTACTCGATGCACTTTTGAAGTTTTATTCATAAAATATTTCCCTAAATTATCTCAAATTTTTTTTCAAAAAAAATTAAATTACGCAGCAAGAATATCCAAATCAAATACAAATTCTTTATATAGAATGTGCAAGTAAAAATTATTATGTTAAAAAGCAATTATTATGATTACATTTATAAGGTTGATGGAGAAACACTAAAAATTCGACCAGAAAAGATATTTGAAACAGATGGAGTCTACTTAATTATAGATAAAGAATTAGAATTAATTTGGGTATGGGCAGGTAATCAATCAAGGTTATTTCATAGATATATGGCCGCAAACTTTGCAGGGAAGCTAAAAACTAAGAAAAAATTCTTTAATTTTAAGTATGAAGTGATAAAACAAGGCCTAGAACCTAATGAATTTCATATTATTTTTAAAGAAATTAAAGAAAATCCCGCTGAATTGAATTATCCTGGACAATCGAGACATGGGTTTGTTATAAATGAAATTTCTAGCTCAACCGGGTTATCACACCAAATGGTTGAATCAGAAATAACAAAAAGTAGTTTGGATTTATCAAAATCAGTTAAATCTCGTATTAAAAAGATCTTATCTGAAATTAAAGAAATGCAAATGCATATAAAATATTCAATGAATCATATTGAGCAGCGATTTGCTGAAATTGAAAAATTATTAGAAAAATAAAGTGTTTAGAAGTGATTAGAATTGATGATATTCAAGTCGATGAAGATTATTATAACCTTCTAATTCACTTATTAATTAATACAACTGGATTAAATTTAGATTACTATCAAAGAAATTTTGTTGAAAAACGAATTAAATCCAGAATGATCCGAGTTAAATGTGATACACTTGACTCCTATTATCAATATCTAATAAAAAATCCTTCTGAAACTGATAAATTTCTCGATTGTTTTAATATTAATTATTCTGTTTTTTTTAGAAATTGGGAGGTTTTTGAGCAATTCCAAAATATCCTTTTATATTCCTTATACCTTTCTAAAAAAGATATAGTGAGTAAATTAATACCTAATCCCCAAAGGCAATATAGAATTAATATAACAAATAATTCATTGAATAAGAAAAAATACAGACTAGACATAAAAAGAACATCATTAATTAACAGATACATATCCCAAACTTCATTTTATAAAAAGATTTGGAATCCTGCAGAAAAGGAAAAATATCTTAATATATGGTCATGTCCATGTGCTAATGGAGAAGAACCATATTCAATTGCAATGATTTTAGATAATCTTAAAAATCAGATTCCAGGTTTTCCATTATTTCGAATAATTGCATCTGACATTGACAAAGATGCAATTAAAAAGGCAAAAAAAGGGATTTACAACGAAGACCACACAAAAAACGTTTCAACATATTACGAAAAAAAATATTTTAAAAAAAAAAAAGATAATTTTGGGTTAGTTTATTCGATCGATAAAGAAATTAAGAATTATGTGGAATTTATAGAAGAGGATGTAATAAAAGGGCATCAAAATTCTTTTAATTATGACATTATCTTTTGTCGTTATCTTTTAATTTATATTAGTAGAAGAACTCGAGAAGAATTTTTAACCATTATTAGAAATAAGTTAAATCTGGGCGGCCTGTTAATTTTAGGTAAAACCGAAACTTTACTTAATTCTCAGAGCGATTTAAAGTTGATTGATTCATTTAATCGAATATATATAAAAAGTAGGTGATTTCCATTTCAATTAAAGTTCTTGTTGCAGAAGATTCTAGTTTTCAACGAAAAATTATTGCAGATATGTTGTTATCAAATGAAGAAATTGAAAAAGTCGAGCTTGCAAGAAATGGGAAAGAAGTTATCCAGATAATAGAGACGTTAAATCCTGATGTTTTAATTTTGGATTTAATGATGCCTGAAATAGATGGTATAACAGTTTTCAAATTCCTCTCAGAACACTATCCAATACCTACAATAATTTTTTCATCCAAGAGTCCAGAAACTTTGGAACCTTCTGTTCAATCATTAATAATGGGAGCTTTTGATTTTATATCAAAACCAAAAGGTTTATGGGTAGAAGAATTCCCGAAATTAAAAGAAAAATTAATTTTTAGTACATTATATGCTGGTAAAATTAAAAAAACTTATGAAAAACGAAATTTATTAATCAAAAAATCAGTTGAAAAACCCAGTTTTCAGGAATTATCCAAGGATATTCCTAAAATAAGCAATAAATTTGCATCAAATATTAAAAAAATTCCTAAATTAAAACCAATCCAGGAAGGAAAAATAAAACCAAAGGTTATAACTATTGGAACTAGTACCGGTGGACCAAGAACATTAAAAGGAATTTTAAAAGACTTACCTAAAGACTTTTCAGCTCCAATTTTAATCGTTCAACATTTAGACCCTTTTTTTATGAAAGAACTCTCGAAATCTTTGAATCAAACCTGTAATATTGAAATTAAAATTCCTTTAAATGGAGAAGAAATTCTTCCAGGAATTGCATATCTTTGTCCTGGTGGAAAACATATGAAGGTAGTTCTAAGAAATAATAAGCCTTGTATAAAAATATTTAAGGGAGAACCAGTAAATTTTTGTATTCCATCAGTTGATGTATTATTTGTTTCAGTGGCAGAAGTATACAAAAATCAAATACTTGGAATTTTATTAACTGGTCTAGGGGATGATGGGGCTGCTGGATTAGAAGCAATTAAGAAAGGGGGAGGTACAACAATTGCAGAATCAGAGCAGACCTGTGTTGTCTATGGTATGCCTAAAGCTGCTATAAATAGAGGGGCTGCTAGTTACATACTGCCTAATTATAATATCCCTCAAAAAATAATTGAATTTGTTAATGGAAAAATTAATGGTGATCATTTTTAAAATCTATGGGCGTGTTGAAGAAACGGATAGAAATGGAGAGATCTTTTTACCCATAGGTCATTATTTTATTACAAATTGCGAAAATAAACCGCAAAATATTTATCCAAAAGTCTCAATTTATGGACTAGGGTCCTGTATTGCACTAATTCTTATTGATTTCAAACATAAAGTTTGTGGAATGTCACACATTTTGCTTCCTAAAGCTAATCATAATAAGAAAATAGATTACCCTCATAAATATGCTGATCTTTCTTTAAAATTACTAATTCAAGAACTATTAAACCATGGGGCTAAAAAAGATAACATAAAAGCAATCATAGTGGGGGGTTCAAGAATTTTTGATTTAGATGAAAATTTTATGGGTATTGATAATAGTAAAGCTATTAAACAAGAATTGGAAAAATTAAAGATTACCGTCATTGGAGAAGATATTGGAGGATCTGAAGGCAGGGGCGTAATATTTGATACTAAAGATTTCAATATTTATGTTAAATTAACAAGGGAACAGAATTATAAAAAAATATTATAAAAAAGGAAGAGTGAAAAAGGAGATAAAAATGAATGAAAATGGTTGTAATCAATCAAGTGTAATAAGCTTAACAGAAGCTCAATTAGATATGTTAAAGGAAATGGGTAATATTGGTTCTGGGCATGCAATAACGGCACTTTCTGAATTACTGAATAAAACTGTAGAAGTTTCATTAACATCAGCAGACATTCATTCCTTTTGGAAAGTGTCAGAAGTTTTTAATAATCATAACATCGAAGTTTTAGTTATTTATTCTGAAATTCAAGTTAATTCAGATTTATCAATTATTCAAATATTTCCTAAGGAAACATTAATTAATCTAATAAATATATTAAATGATTCTGAAAAAAAAAATATAGATCTAATAAACACCATTAACGATTTAGATGATTTTTCACATAGCATCGTTACTGAAATCGGTAATATTTTGAGCGGTCACTATGCTAGTGCTTTAGCAGATTTATTATCTATTAAGCTTATTCCTAATGTACCAAAAGTTGCAATTGACAATTTAGATGCAATCCTAAATAGCATCATCGCGAAATATTCTCACACAATTGATTATTTGTTATTGATTAACACAAAATTAATGGTTTCAGATATGAGAATAAATGGAACAATTTGTCTTATTCCAAGTATTAAAATTTTAAAGAATTTATTTGAAATTATGAATATAAAGTATGATCTGAATTTATAGTGATTAAAATATGTCAAAAGTAAAAGAAATTGAAGAATTATTGAGTAATCTACTACATGAAGTAAATAATTTACTCGCAGCGTTAGTGGTAGATTTGGATGGATTAATTATAGCACGCGCTTCAGTAGAAGGCTTAGACGAAGAATTGATAGGTGCAATTATGGCAATCCTTGACCAATCTATAAATAAGATTAAAAGATATGCTGAAACTTCACTCGGTAGTGGAACTTTTGACACTAATGATTTTCAATTGTTTTATATGGAATTAGGAAGTAGTATCCCTGCAATTTTTGTTTTAGTCGCAAATCATTATTCTAATATCGATCAATTTATTCCCTATACATACATAGTAGCGGAAAAAATCTCTTCACTTTTAAGTAATCAAAATGTTTCATTGAAAATTCCAAAATTAACAAACGAAGGAAAAATAATTCTTCCCGCTGAGGAAGATAATAAAAAAAGTGTAAGAAATATAATTCTTATTGGATCTGAAGCAGTCGGAAAAACTAAATTAGCACGAATGTATACAGGAATGAATATCAATGAAAATGGGATTTATAAACCGACCTTAGGTATTTCTATTAATGAGAAAGAATTACAAGTTGCAAGTAATTTTAGTCTAACATTGTATCTCCTTGATTTAAGTGGTTTGAAAAGTTTAACAAAAATTCGTAAATTTTATTATAAATATTCAAATGCAGTATTAGTAATATTTGATTATACAAACAAAGATACCTTTAATAATGTAGTTGGTTGGATTGAAGAATCACGTCATTTCATTAAAGATCAAGAAATTCCTTTAGTTCTTATTGGAAATAAAATAGATAAATGTGAAAATCGTGAAGAAACCAAAATTCAAGCTATTAAATTAGCAGAGCAATATAATATTCCATTTTTTGAAACTTCTGCATTAACAGGAGAAGGAATTGATGAATTATTTACATTTCTTATTTCTAATCTATTTTAGCTTTAAGAAAGATATAAATTAAATAACACTACTATTTAAAAGAGATAAAATAACTGAATGGGAGATTTATTTGTCAATAAATGTTTTGATTGCTGATGATTCACAATATTTGAGAAAAAGCATATCAGATATTCTTAAACAACATGATTTAATAAATATAGTTGATTATGCAAAGGATGGAGTTGAAGCTGTTAAATTCGTAAAAAAATACTGTCCAGACGTTTTAGTTTTAGACTTAGTAATGCCAAAAATGAACGGATTAGATGCATTTAAACTAATTATGGAAGAAAATCCTACTCCTACAGTTATTTTATCAGCCATTAGCCCTAAAAATTTGGATTCTTCTATTCAAGCCTTATTAATGGGTGCTTTTGATTATATTATAAAACCTGGAGGTCTTGGTGCCAAAGATTTACCACGTTTCCGTGAAGAATTACTTGCCAAGGTGTTATTAGCTTCACAATCTCAGATTAAAAAGATTTTTAAGACAGAAGATAAGTTATTAGGCAAACGTAAATCTCTTCGTCAGGAAATGGTTGATTGGATTTTCGATTTTGGGCAATATATAAATCGACTAACACCTATCGAAGAAACTGAAGAAAAAAGGGAAACTGATTCTTTTGAAATTATGAAAGTAAAAGCAATTCTCAAGGAAGAAATTCAACCTGAAATACTAGATGAATTTTCCAGTGGAAAAAAATCAGATTCCACAAAATTAAAGGATGTTACCAATTCAAAATTACAATCAGAGTCAATTAACTTATCAAAAACAAAAATCAAGGCATTAAATTCTGATATATCTCAGAAATACAAAAAATCTGTATCAATTCCGGATCTTTCTCCCATTGCGGGGGTTGCATTAACTTCAAATATAATAGTTATAGGGGCTAGTGTAGGTGGACCTAGAACAATTACTACAATATTAAAAGAAATTCCTAAAAATTTTAACACTCCGATTTTAATTGTACAACATCTATCTTCCCATTTTACAGAAGCTTTTGCTGAAAATTTAAATATGGAATGCAATTTAAAGATTAAAGTCGCAAAAGACGGAGATCGGCTTCAAACAGGTCATATTTATATCGCACCAGGAGATTTACACATGGAAATTTCTATAGATAATAAAATTCCCTCAATAAAAATTTATAAAGGAGCCCCAGTAAATTTCTGTATGCCTTCTATTGATGTCTTATTCTTTTCCGCAGCAAAAGTATTTAGAAATAATGCTATGGGTATCCTTCTAACAGGAATGGGTTCCGATGGTGTTGAAGGCTTGGGTGCCATCAAAAGAGTAGGGGGAAAAACGATTACAGAGGCAGAAGAAACTTGTATATTATATGCTATGCCTAAATTTGCAGCAGAAAAAGGTTATGCTGATTATATTTTACCAAACTACGAAATTAAAGACCAAATTATTAAATTCATGAAGAGTTAACATTTTAAGATTTAATCCAAACTACCATTTTACCAAGAAATTCCTTTAATAAATTTGATATCTTGTATTAATTTTTCAGATTCGTGTTGCGGAACCTCCATATAAGCATAAAACTCATTTTGCCAAAAAGCTCTTCCAGAACTAGCTGATCGAATCTCCTCCGCAAATTTAATGGAATGTCTTACAGGAATTAAAATCTCTATTACTGCTTGATATTCTTTATCCTGATCTATAGTTTTAATCTTAGCAGAATATTTAGTGAGTAAAGTGATAGTATTTTTAATATAATCTGGAGGAAGTTGGATGATCGTATGATAGATTGGTTCTAAAAGAATTAATTCTGCTTGATTTAGGCCTTTCTTGATTGCCTCATAAAACATTGCTGATAATTCAGTAAAAATGTTTTCATCTGGAATATTTTGAATATTTAAATCTTCAATTGTAATTTTAATCTCTGCTAATTTTTCACCACACAGTGGTCCATTTAAATGGATATTTTCAATTATTTCTAGGATTGCACTTTTCAATAAATCATTTAATTCAAATTCTCCTTTGTAAATCAATAAGTTTTGGTCATAGTCACACATCCAGAAATTCTCAATCTCTACGTCACTCAGAGACGTCTTTTCCCTCAAAATTTCTTTTAATTTTGTAAAAGGTTTTATAGTCTTATAATCAATATTTCGAAAAAATCGTACAGTTACATCGTCTAAACGTTCAATTTTTAATTTAAGAGAGCTTTGACTATTCCTGGAGTGAATTGAAATTAAAGAAGAGATACCTCTGCAAGATTCTTTAAAAACTGCTCTAGGTTCGGATATGGAAACATTTATCCCTCTCTTTCCAATTTCATTAGCAGTGACTTCCAAATGGAGTGGTCCTGCACCTGACAAGAGAAATTCACCATTTTCTTCATTTATATCGAATTTCAGATTAGGATCTTCAATTAATAGATTCTCTATCAATTCTTTCATCCGATCTAAATCCCTCAAATATTCTGGTTCAATTGATGCAGTAACTACTGGAGTGGTGACATATTTTACACTTTCAAATGGGACCATTTCATCAATTTTTTTACTATCTATGATAGTTTCACCACTTTTTATCATTTTGAGTCCTTCAATAGCAACAATATTTCCTACAGGAACCTTATCTACTTGTTCTCGTCGTTGTCCCATAAAAATGGCAATTCTTTGAATTTTCTCATGATTGTTTTCATTTAAAAGAAAAACCTCTTTTTTGGTAGTACAACTTCCGGAAAAAATCCTTCCTGTTGATATTAATCCATGTTTATCAACTTGTACTTTACTTAAACATACAATTAGGGGGCCTTCTGGATCACAATTGACCATAGCTCTTCCTAGTTCAGAATTTATATCTCCATCCCATATTTTTTCAATTCTATATTTTTGTGCTTCTATAGGATTTGGTAAATGATCAACTACCATTTCTAATATGGCTCGATGAATCGGAAAATAATGAGCTAAATCAGCATAAGTATCTTTTGTATATGTATCCTTATTATATCTTTCTCTAATATCTTTAAATTTTAGATCACTTTTTTCTAAAATTTTTAATGTAAAACCCCACTTATGAAGAGCAGAACCAAAGGCAACATTACCAGCTAGAGGTGAAACTTTCCATCTTTTATTGAAAGGATGTTCAGCATATCTTTCTATTAAAGTGTTGAATGCCTTAATTATTCGGATATATTTCAGTTTTATTTGTTCATCAGAAAGTTTTAACTCTCTTATTAAGCGATCTACCTTATTTATAAATAAAACGGGTTTAACACCTTCTTGTAAAGCTTGCTTTATTACAGTTTCAGATTGAGTGATTACTTCTTCAACAGCATCTACTACTACAACAACTCCGTCTACCAATCTTAATGCTCTAGTTACTTTCCCACTAAAATCCAAATGACCTGGTGTATCAACTAGATTAATAAGAAAAGGTTCATGACCTTCAAGAGATTTCTTATAATACAAGGAAATGTTTGCTGATTTCATTGTAATGCCTCGTCTTTGTTCTTCTTCAAGAAAATCTAAAGCACGAGCTTCTCCTGCCAAATCAGGAGATAAAAATCCCGCTTCACTTAGTAATGAATCAGAAAGCGTTGTTTTACCGTGATCTATATGTCCTACGAGACCGAAATTAATAATATTTTCTGTTTTTTCCATTAAATTCAAGATTTCTATAATTTCTTTTCTACGAGGCATGATGTAATCAAATATTTTTCTATTATAATATTTAAGATCATAATAACTTTGATTAAAATCTTAGTATTTCTTAGGAGGGAAAATTAGCGGGAAATTAATTTTAGTTACTCAAGATCTTCGTCATCTTATATACAACTTTTAAGTTGGAATAATCCAGATAAAGTGAAGTATATGAAAGAACAAATCAGACCATTTGAAAAGGAATTTATAGCTGATAAAGGTGGTGTTATTTCTGAGGGAACGAAAAATACGGCAATGAGACGTGCAATCCCTACACCCAACACGCATCCGATAAAATACAAAAAATATGTTTATCATGGGCTTATGAAGTTTGATCTCAAAAAAAGGATCGACTACGTAAAATTTAAAGAAATTATAGCAAAAGGGTGTTATTTTGGATCATTTATGTTTATTGGAAATATTATATCTGATGAGCAGCAAATGTTATTAAAGAACAATTTAAGTTTAAATTTTCTTATACATGTCAAATTAAATTTTAAGTATAAAAAACTTACTAATTGAATGAATTGAAATCCTTCAGAAACTAAAATTTATCATTTTAGTTATTTTGACATATAGGCAATTCTAACACATAATTATTTATATCTCGATTGATAAGATCTTTTAAAGAAATCAAGACTGAATTTTTACTAATATTAAGCTATGAAAAAATTTATACGGAAAATTTTTTATCGTAAATATAAAAAAGACCAATTAGTTAAGAACTTTGAAGAAGAAAGATTCAAAAATCTCGCAGATCGCTTAGAACTCAAAGGAGGCCAAGGTTGTGGCTTAGGGCGTTAAGCTTATCTTAGCTTATCGGAGTTATTTAAAGGATGCATAGCTGAATAAGACTGTTTTAACTTAATAATATCATTTTAAAATTCAAAGAGCTTAAGTATCTTGTATACTCTTACAATCATTTGTTATATTTGCCAAATTCGTTAGGAGATTTGAATAGATTGGAGATCTTAGATTTGTCACATAATAGGCTTTCTGATATCCCTGAGATAATTGGAAAATTGAAAGCATTGAGATAATTAGCCCTCTCTTTTAATAACTTTACAGAAATTCCATTTGTTATTAGATAGATAAGCTCACTTTATGAACTATATTTATAGGGTAATCCTATTAAATTTATCCCTAGTATAGTCGGAGATTTAGTGAAAGATAAAAAAATTCAATGATTTTTTCAGGTTTAATAATCATTAACAAGATTTATGAATTCTACAGAAGGAGATTTGTGGGAAATGAGATTTCATCACTCAAGATCTTCGTCATCTTAAATACAACTTTTAAGTTGGAATAATCCGTTGGGTCAGATAGCACATTTTCACATTTCCCATTATAATTATCATTTTCTCCATTAATAAAAATTACCTTTCAAATTCACTAATTATATTGAATATAGATCAAGAAAAATTCGGTGATTCTAGAGAAATATTTGATCCAAAGACAAAATAAATATATCAATGAGCTTAATTTCAGTTTATTCATCAAAGTTATAATTTAACTTCTCCATCAATTCTGACAATTCTTCCTTCAATATGCAGTCTTCCATCACAGAAAAGTTCTATAGCTTTTGGAAAAG
>JBHLLJ010000049.1:0-23094 GCA_048885705.1 Candidatus Hermodarchaeota archaeon
TGAAAATGGAGAAAATATGATAAGTGTTGCTCCTGGGGCTAATTCAAAATTAAATCTCGAAGATATCAACAATAGAATGGAAATTATTAAAAGTGCGAAAGTAATAGTTGTTCAGATGGAGATTCCAATTGATACGATAAAAGAAGTATTTAAAATAGCTTCCAAAGGAAAAGCTATTAAAATTTTGAATCCAGCTCCATTGAAATCAATCCCGATTGATGTTTTCAAAAACGTGGATATAATTATCCCGAACGAAGGAGAACTTTATAGACTAAATTCCCTTTTAGGTCTTAAAGAAATAGATAGTGAAGGAAAACAAAAGATTTTACAAACCGCAAGAAATATTTCTAGTTTAGGTGTAAAATGTATTATAACTACATTAGGAAAGAAAGGTTGTTTGGTATATTTGAACAAAACCAATGAATTTTTCGAGATATCATCTCCTAATGTCAAAGCTGTAGATACTGTAGGTGCGGGAGATTGCTTTATTGGTGTTTTGGCTAGTATGTTAAGTAAAGGTGAAAAAATTTTAACTGCTGTGAAATTTGCAACTATAGCTGCTTCGATTGCTGTCACTAGAAAAGGCGCTCAAGAATCAATGCCCTCCTTAAATGAAATTCAACAAAAATATAATGAATTAAAAATTTAGAGTAATTATCAGGAGTACCCCTTTTGAAGCAAGAAAATATACCTCCTCAAAAAAGTACCTTATTAAGAAAAAATGATTCTCAGCAATTGAAGATCGGTATAATTAAGGATAAATTTGATGATATTTTCCTGATCAATGGGGAATCATTTCTTACTGAAAGAATTTCAGATTCAGACTTAGTGATAAACCCAAAATCTTATTATATGATAATAAATAATAGAAATGAAGTTTTACAGATAAAATATAACCAGGATATTTCCAACCATGAAGTAATTTATGATCCTTATAAGTTTGAATTTACAAAAAAAATTAACATCAATTCAGAATTTATTAAAAAAAAATATAATGTACCAGAGGGATATATTGATACACTTCCTAAATGGTATAGTTTTAAGTTTACTTATCCAGAATATAATTTGATCTTTCTTAAACCAGAATATGGACTTTCGATTCAAATTCATAACAACAGAAATGAGTTCTGGGAAATTCTTAAGGGAAAACCAATTGTTATCAGCAAAAATAAAGTTAATTACTTTGTGAAAGCGGGAACCATATTTTATAATCCAATAAAAGCATTTCATTCTGTTATTAATCCTAATAAAGAAAAAGATGAATTTGTTGTTATTAAAGAAAAATGGAATGGAAATTTTGATGAAGCTGATATAATCAGAATCTTTAATCCAAATCAATATGTTTAACTTTTTCTATCCATACAAAAAGTGGACAAAATCCAGATTTTAAATTAGCATAGAAACATCAGTGAGATTCTCTTCAAATTTGAATCTAACACTTATAAGTTTTATGATTTTTGCTAACTTAACCTAAAAGTTAAAATTTAAAGGACCACTAAAAACCTTACCGTAATATAATATTGAGAAAAAATTTACAGAATTATATAAATGGAATAAGTAGATTGGTTAAAAAATGGCTCCAGATGAACAATCTGATGAAAAAAAGTCAGAAGAAATGGAAGAAGAAGGTCAGAATGAATTAGAAAAAGACTTAGATTCAGAAGAAGAGATTGAAATTGAAATTGAGGACGAAATTGAAGAAGCACTACCAGAAAAAGGAGACCTAGACGCGGAAGCAGAGTTAGATAGATTAAGATTCAAATATAGAGGGTATACTCTTGAAGAATTGAAGAAAATGAATATGGATCAATTTATACAATTATTACCAGCTAGAGCAAGACGTTCATTAAAAAGAGGTTTACCCCCCAGGCAAAAGAAATTGCTTGAAAGATTAAGACGCGCATATCGAGCTAAAAAGAGAGGCAAAGATTTACTTACAAGAACCCATGTAAGAGATATGATAATATTTCCCGAAATGGTTGGTCTTAAAATCGGTGTATATAACGGAAGAGAGTTTGTTACAGTTGAAATTAAACCAGATATGATCTCTCATTATCTAGGAGAGTTTGCTCTTACAAGAAAACGAGTTCAGCATGGTTCACCCGGAATTGGAGCTACAAGAAGTTCAAAATATGTTCCATTAAAATAAATAATAAATATATGAGTTGATAACAAGTGCCAACGTGGGGTTATTCTTTTTCAGGCCAAAAATATGATTCAGAAAGGTTAGCAAAAGCATCAGGTCGAGATATCAGAATTAAACCAAAACAAGCAAGAGAAATTTGTGCTGTGATAAAAGGAATGAAAGTTGATCATGCAAAGAATTTTTTAGAAAAAGTGATTCGTTTAGAGCAATCAGTACCTTTTAGAAGGCATAAGAAAAAAGTAGCACATAAACGTGATTTAAAACAATTCAAATGGTATGCTGGGCGATATCCTCAAAAAGCAGCAGCTAGAATATATGAAATCCTTACATCTGTAGAATCAAATGCAGAATATAAAGGTTTAGATATTGATCTCTGTAGGATTATTCATGCTGCAACACAAAGGGGAAGAATAATAAAAAGATATATTCCACGTGCTCATGGACGCAGTACAGCAAGATATAAACATTTATCCCATATAGAAATTGTTATTTACGAATTCCCAAGTTAAAAAAAAATTAAAAATAATTGAGAAATTATGAGCCCATTAGTGAAAAATTTTATTGAACAAGGAATTAAATTGATGCAAATAAACGAATACTTACGTTCAGAATTAATCCGTGCGGGTTTTGCAGGTGTAGAGCTACAACGAACACCATTAGGTGTACGAATAACATTAAAGACTAGTCGTCCTGGACTTGTAATTGGAAAGGGAGGAAAACGCATTCAAGAGATAACTGATGTGCTTCAAGACCAATTCGGACTAGAAATGCCTCAGATTGAGGTCGAGGAGGTTGCTGAACCAGATCTTGATGCTCAAATTATGGCTGAAAGATTAGCATACAGTTTAGACCGAGGAAGACACTATAGAAGAGCTGGTTATTACATTTTAAGAAAAGTTATGGATGCAGGAGCTCGAGGTGTGGAGATTATTGTCTCAGGTAAGGTTACTTCTCAACGAGCTCGCACTCAAATATTTCGTGCTGGAACAATGTCTAAATCCGGTCAACCCGCTCAAGAAGGGGTAGATAAAGGAGTTGCTCAATGTATTCAGAAATCAGGTGTTTTAGGAGTAATAGTTAAAATAATGCGTGCTAATACAAAAATGGGTGATGATGTTAAAATCAAGGATGATCTATTAGCAAAAGCCCAAGCAAAAGAAGAATCAAAATTGGCAAAAACAAGAGCAGACTACATAATTGAAGAGGAAGAAGGTGTGTTAAGTGAGGAAGATAAGAAGTTACTTGATGAAGTGGATGAAGAAGAAATTTCCGAGATCTCTCTAATTTCTGACAAAGAAGACAAAAAGCAGAAACCAGATAAGGAATAGTATTATAAAAATAAAAGGTAATGAGATATGGATATTTTAACAGCAAAAAGAATACGTGAAATGGATGATAGAGAAAGGGAAAGAGCGTTAATTACTTTAAGAGAAGAATTAATGATGTTATATTCGATGCAAACTGGTGGAGGGCTCTCAGATAACCCATCTAAAGCAAAATTATTAAGAAAGCAAATTGCCAGAATACTTACTGTAATGAATGAAGAAAAATGATGAAAAATCCAAATTTACTCATATATCAAGATCTCATAGGTACTCATGCCTTTGCTAAACCCAAATCTAAATTAAATGACAAATTTTTCAAGCTAATAGGCATTGTTGTTGATGAAACAAGAGATATGTTAATTACAGAAAAAAATGGGAAATATAAGAAATATATTAAAAAAGATTATATATTTAGATTTAAAATTTCAAAATTTGAGGATGAAAAAGAGGATTATTATTTAGAAGTTCAAGGTAATAAGATTGTTGGGCTTCCTGTGAATAGATTAAGGAGTTTAAAGAAAAAGAGATGGTTATATAAATGAGTAGAAATATTGGTATTCCCGGAGTTCTTCCTCCAAAAAGTAAAGCCGAAGATTGTAAGGATCAGTCTTGTCCCTTCCATGGTACTACAAGAATAAGGGGAAAAATTACTGAAGGTGTTGTTGTAAGTAAAAAATCAAAAAACACGATTATCATTAGACGGGATTATGTTCAATTTGTCAAGAAATATCAAAGATACGAACGTAGAAATACAAAATTAGCTTGTCATTTACCAGATTGTTTAATTCAAGAGATTGAAGTAGGAGATTTAGTACGTGTGGGAGAATCTCGAAAAGTTTCTAAAACAAAAGCATTTATTGTATTAGACAAAATTTCAAGCAAGGTGGTTTAAGTGGGTACTAGAAGAAAAATGGGAAGAAAAACATACGTCAAACCACGTACAAGCTATGGTTTATGTAATGGATCACGAATCCTTATTACAGATAATTCAGGAGCAAAGATTGGTCAAATAATTAATGTTGATGGGTTTAAAACACGATTAAGAAGATTACCAAAAGCTTCGGTTGGAAGTGTATGCACTGTTACCATAAAAAAAGGGAAGCCAGAATTACGTGGAAATATTGTAAAAGCAGTAATAGTTCGACAAAAAATGATCTACAGACGATTGGATGGAACTAGATTATGTTTTGAGGATAATGCAGGCGTTATCATTACAAAAGATGGTGAACCAAAAGCCACAGAAGTGAGGGGGCCAATTGCGCGAGAGGCAGCGGAGATGTTCCCCCGATTAGCCTCAATTTCATCATTAATAATATAATAGGAAGATAAAAAATGAAAGTAAAGTCACGAAAGGCAAGAAAACAAAGAAAAGCTTTATATAATTATAACAATCATCAACGTGCAAAATTGAATAGTACACGGGTAGCTGATTTTCTCCGTGATGAATATGGGATTAAGAGACTTCCTCTTAGAGTTGGTGACCATGTGAGAATAATAAAGGGAGAATTTACTGATTTTGAAGGTGAAGTAATTGAAATTACCAGAAATCAACGGGCTAAAATTAAAGAAGCCCAATTTGAGAAAACTGATGGCACTCAATTTCATCCTCCAATACATATTTCAAATCTAATAATAACTAAATTTACTAAGGAAAAAAAAATGGACCCATGGAGAGCAAATATGATTGAAAGAAAAGCGCTATATGGATTTTATGAAGAAGAATTAACTGGTCCAAAAAAAGGGAAAGAGGTGGAAAAATAGAACATGACTAGACATGGTGGACAAAAAGTATTAAAAAGACTTAATACTCCTGCTTATCTACAAATAAAAAGAAAACATGGGACTTTCTTTGTCAATCCAAGCCCAGGTCCTCATCCACGTAGATTTTGTTTACCTCTTCTTCATATTGTAAGAGATTTACTAACTATTGTTGATACTCACAAAGAAGCTAAAAAAATTATTGGTTTGGGTTATTTTAAAATTGATGGAAAAGTAATTAGGAATAAATCTTACCCTGTAGGATTGATGGATGTAATATCAATAGATAAAATGAAAAAATATTATAGAGTATTACCAGATTCTCATCATGGTTTAATTCTCCATGAAATATCTGAAGAAGAAAGTAATTTCAAATTATGTAGAATAAACGATAAAACTACCAATAAAGGAGGTCATATTCAATTAAATCTTCATGATGGGAGAAATATTTTAATTAAAATTCAAGATCCAAGAAATCCAAAGGAAGATAAATATAAGAGAATGGACGTTTTAAAAATTTCTATTCCTGATCAGGAAATTCAGAAAGTATTAAGATTTAAAGAAAACAATATGGCTATCATTATGGCTGGAAAGAATATTGGACAAGTTGGAAAAATTTTTAATATATTGAAAAGATTTGGACCCAAAGCAAGTACAGTTTCAATTCAGCATAATGGTGAACATACTGAAACACTCTTTGATTATACATTTATTATTGGAGAAGAAAATTCCGAAATTGACTTACCTGAAATAAAAAATTAATAGAAAAAAAGGGAGAATAGTATGTCAAGTAAAACGCAAAGAAAAACATTAGACACCTTATCAAAAGAATTTGAAGAGAAATGGAAAAATCCAATGAAAAAACCTTATTTAGAAAAGATCGTGTTAAATATTGGAGTTGGAGTTGGTGGAGAGGAATTAGAAAAAGCAGTAACAGTTTTAGAAACGATTACAGATCAAAAAGCAATGAAGACTCTGTCAAAAACAAATGTGAAAGAATTTAACTTAAGGAAAGGACGACCAATAGGTACAAAAGTAACAGTTAGAGGCCAAAATGCTAATAAGTTACTTAAAAAATTATTAATTGTCAATAATAACAAAATTCTAGAAAGAAGTTTTGACGATTATGGAAATTTTGGCTTTGGAATAACCGAGCATATCTCTATTCCAGGTATTGAATATGATAATAGAATTGGAATATGGGGCTTAGATTGTGTTGGAAGAGTAGTAAAACCGGGGATGAGAGTCAAATTTAGAAAAAAATCTCGATCAAAAGTTCCAAAGCATCATTATCTAACCCGTGAAGAGACCCAATACTTTTTAAAACAGAAATTTGGCGTTGAAATCGTAAAAAAATTAGATTTAGAATATATATGATCAATTAAGGTGAAATAAAATACCACAAGGCAAGCATTATGGGAAGGGAGTTCGTGAGTGTCGACGTTGTCATACTCACAGAGGTATAATTAGGCGTTATGGTTTATATATATGTAGAAGATGTTTTTATGAAATAGGAAAAGATATTGGATTTAAAAGATTTGAATGAGAGTTTAATAAAAAGATATTGAAAAATGTGAGAAATAATGACAAATACAGTAGCAGATGCATGTTGCGCTCTTAAAAATGCAGAAAAAGCACGAAAAAATGAAGTAGTGATTAGTCCAGCATCTAAGGTTTTACAGCAAATTCTTCGAATATTTCAAAAGCATGCATATATTGGTGAATTCGAAAGGTATGATGATGGACGACAAGGAAAGTTTAAGATCGCTTTATTAGGTAAAATTAATGAATGCGAAGGTTTGTTAAGGTTAAATTACAAAATTTCTCAATTTGAGATGTTAGAAAGAAAATTATTACCCGCACCTGGATTAGGATTAATAATTTTGACCACAAATCAAGGAATTATGACAATAAGTGAAGCAGAAGAAAAGAAAATTGGTGGTCATACATTATGTTATATCTATTAAATTAATATGAAGTGAGAAATAAATGGTAAAAATTGCATTCTTTAAGGAAGAATTGGAAATTCCCAAAGGAGTCAAAGTTACTCTTGAAGGTGGGCACCATATTAGAGTAAAAGGACAAAATGGAGATATTACAAAAGATTTCTCTCATGTAAGAGGCATTAATGTCTCTATTGATAAGAATAAAATTATTTTTTCAACTAATTTTCCTAAGAGTGGGACTCTCGCTTTAATTAAGACTATTGTTAGTATTATTAATAATTTAATCGTTGGAGTTCAAATTAATTATAAATATATATCAAAAATATGTTATTCCCATTTTCCTTGTAATTGTGAAGTGAAATCAGATAAACGAGAGATTCATGTAGTTAACTTCTTGGGAGAAAGAGCTCCTAGGAAGGCAAAATACCCAGAAAATGTAGAAGTGGAAGTAAAAGGAGATGATATATATTTTATTGGTCCAGATAAAGAATTATTAGGACAAGCTGCCGCTAATGTTAAGAGAGCTTGTCGTATTAGAAAAAAAGACCCACGAGTATTTCAAGATGGTGTTTTTTTGTATAAAAAAATGCTCGGAGAAGAAGTAGTCTGGGAAATACACTAAATTGAGGTTATTAATTATGGCACAAGACAAACGACTGATGGAACTTAGGAAAAAAATAAATAAAAAAAGACCTTCATTTAGACGGGTTGAATCTTGGAGATATAAAAGGGTTTCAGAATCATGGAGAAAATCCAGAGGAATTGATTCACAAACTAGGAAAAAAGAGAAATCTGGTGTCAAATCTCCAACTGTAGGATATAGAAACCCAAAAAAAGTAAGGGGTTTGCATCCATCTGGGTATGAAGAGGTTAGAGTTACTACAATGCAAGATTTAAAAGGTTTAAAGAAAAATCGTCATGCAATAAAAATATCTACTAAGTTAGGGTCTAAGAAACGAATTGCTCTTATTGATTATTGTCAAAAAAGAGGTTATAAAGTATTAAACCTAGGAATTTCACAAAAAGAACTTGAGAGATTAGAAGCAATAGCAGAGGCTCCGTTATCAGATATGGAAGATGAAGAATATCTTGAAATTGATGATCTAGAAAATACGTTAGAGGAAGAATAATATGAATTTAAAACCACAAAAAAGGATGGCCGCTGAGATTCTCAAATGTGGGGAGAATCGAGTTTATTTTGATCCATACTTAATTGAAGACATCTCATTAGCAATTACGCGTGAAGATGTTCGTAATCTAATAAAGCAAGGAGCAATTCAGAAAAAGTATAAACAGGGAGTTTCAAAATATAGAAAAAATCTTAGACATGAAAGGAAGAAAAAAGGAAGAGCAAGAGGGATGGGTAAAAGAAAAGGTACAAAATATGCCAGAACACCTAAGAAAAGAGCATGGATTAGACGAATTCGACCAATAAGAAGAGAGTTGAAAAAACTTAGAGACAGAAAATTAATTACAGCTACAAATTATCGGAAATTGTATAAGAATGCTAAAGGAGGTATGTTCCTCAGTGTTGCTCAATTAAATAGGCATATTAGAGAGAAAGAATTAATAAGACGAGGAAGAGGGCGTTAATCATGGCAACAGGTCCAAAATATAAACGAGCATTACGTCGTCGTAATGAAGGTAAAACGGATTATCATAAAAGATTAAAATTGTTAAAATCTAGAAAATTGAGAGTAACAGTTCGAGCAACTAATAACCATATTAGAGTTCAAATTATTCAATCAAAATTAGGGGGAGATAAAGTTTTAATATCTGCTTTTTCAAAGGAATTACCCTTAAATTTTGATTGGGATGCAAGTACTGGAAACATACCAGCAGCATATTTAACGGGATATTTAGCAGGAAAAAGAGCAAAAGTTAAAAATATTCAAGAAGCCATTTTTGATTTAGGTATGTTATACCATAGAAACCGAGTATTAGCAGCATGCAAAGGAGTAATAGATTCGGGAATAAATATTCCTTATCGTGAAGAATTTTTTCCAGAAAATTTAGAAGATAGAATTAAGGGAACTCATATTGAAGATTATGCAAAATATTTAAAGTCAAATGAACCAGAAAAATATGAACAAGTATTCTCTGGTTATTTAAACAAGAATAGAGTTAACCCGCAGAAAATTACACAATTATTCTCAAATTCATTAAAATTAATAAAAAGCAAAGCATAAAATAGTGAATAATAATGAGTCGATTAAGAAGTGTTGAAGAGGAATGGTTTCCTAAAACTAAATTGGGAGAACTTGTAAAACAAGGACTTATTACTCTTGATAAGATCTTTCAAAATAATCTTGTAGTAAAAGAAAAGGAAATTATAGATATTCTTATCCCACAATTACGAGAGGACGTTATTACAATAAAAATGATCCAGAAAATGACCGCTAGTGGGCAACGTAGTCGATTTAAAGCAGTCGTTATTGTAGGAGCAGATGGATTTCTTGGAGTTGGCTCTTCTAAAAGCAAGGAAGTTGGTCCTGCTATTAGAAAGGCAATTGACAAGGCAAAATTATCAGTGGTTCCTATTATGAGAGGTTGTGGGAGTGGTGAATGTGTTTGTGGTGGAACTCACAGTATTCCGTTTCGAATAGAAGGAAAGTGCGGTTCAGTTAAGATTCGATTAATTCCTGCTCCAGCAGGAGTGGGATTAGCATGTGCAGATAAAGTTAAGCAAGTATTAAAATTGTGTGGGATTGAAGATATTTGGAGCAAAACATTTGGCGATACAAGAACCAGTGAGAATCTTGTGAAAGCCACATTCGATGCTTTAAAAAATGCACATAAATATAACTTTAATTTATAAAAAAAGTGGTGTATAGATGTCTATGGCAAAAAACAAGTCAAAAACTAAAGATATAGATTCAACTCCGAAATTATATTTTGCAATCCGTATAAGAGGCGCTCCCGGCATGAGAAGAAAAATCATGGATACACTAAAAATGCTGAGAATGCACAAAATTAATCACGGGGTTCTAATTTGGGGCACACCATCATTTATAGGAATGCTAACTAAATGTAAAGACTATATTTCATATGGAGAAATTGATGAAAAAACATTGATTAGACTATTGAGAGCTAGAGGAAAAGTCGAAGGAAATACTCCTTTAACAGAAGAACACATTAAAAATCTAACTAAATATAAAAATTTCAGAGAATTAGCAAAGGGTCTATTATCCGGAGAAATTAAATATAGAGAAAAAGATATTTATAAAATCAAGCCAGTATTTCGTCTACACCCCCCCAGAAAAGGACACAGAGGCTCAATAAAGAAACATTATAATGAAGGGGGAACACTTGGTAATATCGGTATTTACATTAATGAATTAATTCATAAAATGTTATAGTAATAAGGTGATAAAGAATTACACGAAAGTTTCCTAAAAAAGTCCGAAGAATGAGAGGTACACGTACCCATGGATATGGTAGAGTAGGCCAGCATAGAAAAACTGGACAAAGAGCTGGGAGAGGAAAAACCACTCAATGGAAAAAAAGTAAAAAAAGTTATTATTTAAAACAAAAAGAGCTCGGATTTCCGGACCCAGATTGGAAAATGGGAAAACGAGGATTTAATAGGCCTCAAGACATCACCAGAATTTATCAAGTTAGTACGATTAATGTTAAAGATTTAGATAATAAGATCGATAAATTAGTACTAGATAAAAAAGCAATTAAATCTGGAAATACCTATAGTATAAATCTGAATGAAATGAACATTCAAAAAGTACTTGGACGTGGATTAATTAATAAAACAATCAATATAACCGTGAATAAAGCTTCTAAAAAAGCTATTGAAAAAATCCAGGCTGCTGGCGGTAAGATTACCTTGTTATCTCAAGCAGAATAAATTAAATATTATTTTCAACTCTTTCTTAATAATTTTGAGATAAATCCCCTAAAGAGATTGCATGATGGAAATTGATGATATAGACGAAATTGATGTTGATGAATCAGATAAAAACAGAAAAAAACGAAATCTCTGTTTATTAATTTGTCTAATACTAATTCTTGTAATGACGTTACCCTCTATGATAGCTTTATTAGTTATTTTTTAAATTCTTATATATTTCTTAATGAAGCATCCTATTAATTAGTTGGATTAGTCCTGGTAATATAAAGATGAATCCAAGTGTGTTTCCAATGATATGGATAACAGTAAAAGCTATATTTGTAAGAAACACGGGTAAAAATACATTAATAGTGCCAAAAAAAGATAAAGTATAACCTAATGTAGATAATATCTGAAAATTCAATGTAATCAATATTCCTAGTACTCCAAAAACCACTATTACAGAAAGTACGTATAAATCATCGTTTGGCTTAAAGAATCTCTTGTTTTTAAAGTATTCGTTCGTTAAAGCTCCTATTAATCCAGTTAATGAATAAGAAATTATTTGAAAAATTAAAAGCGGTAAAGGAGACGCACCTAATGGATGAAAAGAACAGAAAATAAACGAGCTCAATAATCCAATAATTATACCATCTCTTTTACCCAATATAAAGCCTGATAAAAAAATTGTCAAAGTAAATAACTCTATATTAGGTATATACCATAGAATGTACGCTAAAACTATTGCTAATGCAGTAAAAGTGCTTATTAAGACAATTCGAAAAGATCCTCTTTTCAACAATATCGAATGATTTACTTTTTCCTGTTCAGTATCTAATACTTCCACTTTTTCACTAGCTCCTTTTACTGCTGATTTTAATTCAAAAATAATATTAAAGTATATTTGTTTTTTCTATGTTAATTATAAAGAAAGAAAAGAATTTAAAGATACGGGTAACTTACCCTACTTAAATTAAACTTCTACTCTTCAAATAATGAGATTAAAATAAGAAATTCAATTTGATGATAAATCATCTACTCTAAAAAACTTCTTCAAACTAGAAATATCTTTTTCTATTGATTTCGACTCTTCATTGTATACTTTATTTGGATAATTATTCAGAGAAAATTCGGCTAGTTGGAAAAGGATTCTATTCAAATTTTTACCTTTTGGGGTTAGAGAGTATTCAATTAATAAAGGATTTGTGGATTTAACCGTTTTTTTAATTATATCTAATTTTTGCAATTCTTTTAGACGTAATGAAAGCATTTTTGTACTAAGTTGAGGATTTGCAACTAAAAATTCTGTAAATCTTGTTTTCCCTTTGAATAAATCTCTAATTATCTGTATCGACCATTTCTTTCCAATAATATTTAGAGTTGCTTCAATAGGACAAATCTTCATATTCTCAAAATTATCAAATACCTTCATTTTTTTCACATTAGTACCAATTAGTTACTTGTTAATTTATATAGAATAGATGTTTGTTACTATTTAACATTTTGTTACTATAATAAAGCTAGCATAAATACCATTACAAAACTAAAAAATTATTAAATAAGCGATTAGAAATGGAAAATATTATCCTTATTAAGGAAGAAATCGACTGCGATGTGAATACAGCTTATTCCATGTTTACAAAAAATGAAAAATTGCAGAATTGGTTAACCGTAAAAGCTAATGTAGAGCCCATATTTGGTGGTAAATATGAACTCTTTTGGGTACCAGAACATCCAGAAAATGATAGTACGATTGGTTGTAATATTACTGGAATTGAGAAAAATAAATTTATTTCTTTTAATTGGAAAGGTCCAACGGAATTTAAATCATTTATGAATTATGCTGATCCTCTAACCCATGTAATTGTATTTTTTTCTGATAATAAAAATAATCCAAATAAAACCAATATTCATCTATTCCATACAGGGTGGAGAAAGGATGCAGATTGGCAAAAAGCTCGAGACTATTTTGAAAAAGCTTGGTTAAAAGCGCTTCAAGGATTAAAACAAAAAATCAAGAATAAGACATTATCTTAATCATTTTGATTTCTTTTTTTTTGAAGAAAATCTCTTATTTTCCATAAGTTCAATTTTTTAAGAGTAGAAGTTCGGAACTATGTAGGATAAATTACCATACGTTTAAAAAGGTTCATTCCTTCATAAAATTATAATTGGATAATATGGTAAGTTATCCTATTAAATTAAAAAATTCTTATAAACCGGTAATTATCTAATGAAAAATCTAAAAAAACTTTCTTACCTCGTTGTAACTATAGGATTTATTCAGCTATTATACTTAGGCACTGCTCCATTTGTTAAGGCTCAAGGTTATATTCCGAATTCATACTATCAAAGTCTCGATTTAAATAGATCATATATATACAATGTGACAAAATTTGATTCAAAATTTACTTGGCTTAATCTCAGTTGGGGTCCTCGTGGTGATGCTATTACAAATCCAGGGGGGCAGATTATTGTTAATTTTACAGGATTTTATGACGATGATCCTTCCGCATTTGGAGCATCATGTTTTGACAATCCTATACCTTACATTAATATAAGTTTTATGGAAAAAGTAGCTGATATCTTGGTTACTAACACTACTTTCTATAATGTATCCAATAGTGAAGCAGGATTATCTTTAGCAATTGGTTATAATTTGTTTCATTCAGGCTTTTTAATTCAAATTAATAATTTAAATAATTTAAAAACTTTAGCGGCAGAGCAAGTATCAGATACAGGATTTTTGCCAGGGGATTTCATTTTTAAAAATTATGATTATATGGTTGAATTTATCTTCAAACAGGATAATGGGAATCAAAATAGCACGATGATTTATGACAAAATATCAGGCATTTTAGTTTATAGTGATGTTCAGAGCATTTTTGGTCCAGATCTTGAAATTCAACTAAATGATTATGAGTTAAATTTTCAAATCACTAGTCCTACAATAAAATCGTTTCCATTAATGATAGTAGGTATTATAACTGTCACAACCTTAATAATAGTGCTTCATAATCTAATAAAGAATAAAAAGTTAAATTAAAAATTAATTATAATTATTTTTTTTTATTTAGTGAGCTTTTTCATGGATAAGAGATTTAAATTGCTAATAATATCAATTCTAGGGATAACTAGTTTTACACTACTTATACTAGTGAATTTCAACTTATATTCTAGACCTACTAATCCACCTAAAGAAAGTGTAAGTAATATCAAATTAATTGTTGATTATAATAACGGTACAATTAAAACTCGCATAAATTTTACTTTAGAAAATAGGAAAACAACAGCATTTGATGCTTTAGATAAATGGTGTGATATAAAATATGTTGATTTTGGATGGGGGATATTTGTGGATGAAATAGATGGTATTAGTGGAAATTGGATTTATATGATTAATAATAATACTCCATTTGTTTCAGCTCCTAACTATCAATTAGATGATGGAGATGAGGTAAAATGGTTAATAGGAGAGCTAGGTTAATTAAAAATCAGAAACTTTAATATTTCATATCCTTTGTTTCAATCTTCTTCAAAACAGGTTCCATTTCCCTGAAGGCTTTCCTGATTTTATGGAAATAATATCCCAATTTATACCCCTTTTTGCAATTTGTAAATAGCATAAAGTTATTATCAGCAGATCCAACAAGAATTATTGTATATCCTTTAGTACCTCTAATAACTATATCTCTTAATTCACCTTGTTCTAGTCCTTGGCTGATCTTTTCTCCTAAAGAGATTAATGTAGCAGGGCTCGCACTATATATATCCCATACAACATTAGCAGTTTCTGAACTTGCTATTCTTAATCCAGTTTTTGACACTACTGCAGTTCCCTCCAAATCAGTTGAAGCTTCGAGTTTTTCTAGATTACGCATTAACTCATCTAGTATTTCTTGACTAATATCGATTTCAGATTCTTTTGCTTTTTCCAATTTTAACACCTCACTTATGTTAATATTAATTTTTGAAAATTTAAATGTTTTTTAGTCGAAAGCTTCTTAATTCTTTCAAAAATACGAAATCTCCTCTTTTTAGCTTTTTTTTTTTCTCTTCAATACCAACTATCACAGCTCCTTTAGTACCAAATGTATTTAAAATCTTAGTAAAGGGGGGCTCTAGTTCTTTACCAATAAGTTTTTTCGCTCCAACTACACTTTGTGCTAAACCAGAACAAATAATTCCTTCAGGATGGTCTGGATTCTTAATAATTCCTTTCTTAAATTTATATTTATAAAATACTGGAGGATCAGTATGAGTTTTCAATAATTCTGCTGAGCCCAATATCCTTAAAGTAGTTGGAGGTAAATCCAATCGGCTGAGTAACATAAATGTATTTTGTTTTCTGATAAAAATTTTTTCATTAAATAAAATTATTGCTTTAAATCCTCGATCTTTACTTGATACTGTTGTTTGAATCCTTTTTCCATCCAATTCATAGTAAGGATAAACTCTTCCAGTAGTAGTAAACATTCCTATAGTAATATGCATCTGAGTCCCGAAACTTGTTTTATGTTTAAATAAGGAATTATTATTTATTCTCACTTCAATCATATTACAATTTTCAAAAGCATTAGGATTAGATGTAGCATAGCAACCTCGAAAGACTTTTTTTATATCAATTCCTTTTATATTAATTCCAACTCTATCACCTGCTTTTGCTGAATTCACATCTTGATGGAAAATTTGGATGTTTTTAACTCTACCGGAGGTTTGTATGGGCAAAATTTCTAAATTCTGATTAATATTTAAAGTACCATTTAAAATAGTACCAGTTAATATTGCACCCATCCCTTTTATTGAGAAATGATGATCAATAGGAATTATTGTGTCTCCATCAACATTTCTCTCAAATTTTAAAGATTTTATAGTTTCTAGGATTCCTTCTTTTAAACTATCAAACCCCATTTTTGTCTTAGCAGAAACAATAAAAATAGGTACATCATAACCAAAAGAAGTTGATCCAAAAAATGCTCGTGTCTTTTTTAATTCCTCTTCAACATTTCCCTTGAATAAATCAATTTTATTAAGAACTACAATGATTTTATCTATATTAAGGGATTCTATCATTATAAGATGTTCTCCTGTTTGAACTTGAGGACCTTTATTAATATCAATAACAATTAGAGCACAATCAATAATTTCTACTGAAGAAGCACTAATTTTTATTAAATCTGCATGTCCTGGACTATCTACTAATGTAACTAAATAATTGCTAATTACGAAACTAGTGAATCCTAAATCAATAGTAATACCACGTTCTTTACTTTGAGGGTGTGCATCAATACCGGCTGTAGAGATAATTTGGCTAAGTACTTCTGCAATTGCAGTCTTCCCAGAATCAATATGGCCAAATAAACCAATGTGAATAGGGATTTTCTTTTTAATTTCCATCTTAATAACAAAAAAAAATTAAAAAAATTTATACATTTTTATTGAATATTAACATAAAATCATTTAATTTGTCAGAATTTCAAAAATCGGACTCAATTAATTTTAATTAGTGTTTTGATTATAAATAACATATATTTTTATTTACTAAATTATTGATGATTTTATGAGTAAATATTGTCCTTATTGTGGTAATCCCGTAAAAGAAACAGATAAGTTTTGTATCATTTGTGGTAAGCCATTGTTGGCTGATATTCCTAAATCTGTTAAAAGAACTGAAATAAAAGAAACCGCTCGAAGAGATGATACCATAAAGTTTGAAGAAAAACCAGAAGAAGTTGATTTAGAGCAAGAAGAAAAGGATCAAGAAATAATTGTTGAAAAAGAAACAAAGAAACATAAAAAAAAGTCAGATAAAAGTGACGTTAAGCCTCTTCCTGAAGAAGTTAAAGAACAAATGGTATATTATATCGAATTTAACGATATTCAGCTAAATAAAAAGATTTTAGCAGAAAAATTAGATGATCTATTGAAATCAACAAAAGATCCAAGGTATGAATATGATCTTGATTTTAAAAAAGAGATTAACATAAAATTAGAGGCTTTAAAAACCCTTATAAGTGAATTAAAACAAAAAGAAGGTGTAATCAAGCAAAATTTAGAAGAACCTTTCATTGTTCAAAGAATTACAAATGATATTGATACGAAAATCTTCCAACTAGAAAATTTGTCAAGAGAATATAAATTGCACAAAGTTGATGAAGAATCATTTGAAAAATTAAGAGATAAATATAAAGATGAAAAATCAGCTTTAGAAAAGGAGAAAAATGATTTAATTGAAGGCATGAAATTATGGATTCAAGATTTAAAATTGGAGAAAACTGAAATGTTTGGAGACCGTAAACTTAACAAAGCTAGATTTCATGCAAAAGAAATTACTGAAGAAGAATTCAATGAAAAAGATAAAGATTTTGATACGAGACTTAAAAAAATTAATACAAAAATTGAGACTCTAGAAAAATTAATTAAATAATGTAAAATCTTAAAATTTTTTTAGGAAGTAATATTTAATTGCCTGATAAACATGAGAAATAAAATAGTTGCTGTTATAATTTTACTGATAGCATTATCACTTATAGTAATTGGAATTATTCAAGGTCAAAATCTTATGTTAAATTCGATTTATGAAAATATGGTCGCAGTTACTTAATATTCCCATTTACCTTTTTTAACTGCTATTGAATTATCTAAGAATCCTTTTTTTTGAAAAATCTTTTCTTGTGATTTTCTATATTTATTAGTTTGATTATAGTGCCGCTTACACAAATAAATCTTATGAAATGGATTGCTATTAAATTTTAAACCCACTTTTTCAATAAAATTTTTCCAAGAATTTTCTGAAAGGGAACGAATGGCAATTTCTCCGCACTCTGTTATAGAGCATTTCTTACTTTTAGCCATTCTGGTTAAATCTTCTTTATCTTTAAGCTCCTTCGGAAGTTTCAATGTAAAGCACTTGTAAAAACTTTATTAGAATAAATTATTATTTCTTTTAAATATGTAATATCTTAAAATTTTTGCTAAAACAAATGGATTCAGCAAACTTAATTTTCAAAAGAGATTTAATCAAGAAAGCTTTATATCCCTTCGAATCTTCGTTAAGGGTTTCTATTAAAGATAAATTTTTTACTAGTGCTGCTGTTCTTTTTGCTATAATCCCATATCAAGATAAACCATATAAATTGGTTTTAATTCATCGATCAGATAAGGGTCTAAGGCATCGGGGGGAAATATCATTTCCAGGAGGAAAATTTGATCCTCAATTTGATAAAAGTCTAAGAGACACAGCATTAAGAGAAACAGAAGAAGAAATTGGAGTACCTCGAGAAAATATTAATATTTTGGGGTGTTTAGACGATTTTCCTACAATGACACGTTATATAATCACGCCATTTTTGGGGATTATTGATAAAAATCAAGATTTAGTAAGAGATAAAAGAGAAGTTCAAAGAATTTTAAAAATTCCAATTGATTTTTTCATAAGTAAAAGCAATTTTAGAGAACAAGCTGTTGATATTGAAAAGAAGCAGTTTCCTATTTTTTATTTTAATTATATCGATCCTAAAAATTCCCAGAAATATACTATTTGGGGTGCGACTGCTTTCCTAATAGTTACATTTATTGAGAAAATTTATGAAATTACAATATCAGAACTAGGATTAGAACGCTTTAAACTTGAAAAAATCAAACATTTAAAAGAGTATATTAAATATCGTGACCAAATTACGAGTAAATTTTAGCTTTTCATATCTTAATTCTTTGTAATTTAGTAAGATAATCAGGACAATTTTTACATTCTGGGATTTTACATAAAAATTTTATTTTTGGAAGAGCACATGATGGTAGAAATGGACATTCAATTAGATTTATATCGGTTACTAACTCTAAATCACTACTCAATTATTTTCACTTTTTATACCACATTGTTTTAAATAGATAATAGATAGGTATTTATAAAGAAAAAAACAGTCAAAATTTAGTAAATCGTAGTTTAAATTAATTTTATTTTAAAGGTACAAATTTTATTAAAAATTATAGTATCTCGTAATTTTTTTTTCAAAAAAGATGAAATTTAATGATAAATTTCATTTATCTTAGTAAATTTAAAATTTCAATCATAAAAAAATAGGGGTGCAATATGAAATATAGAAAAATGGGATCTCTTAATTGGGAGGTTTCTGTTCTTGGATTTGGAGCTATGCGTTTACCGATGATTGATCAAAAAACCGTTAATAAGGAAGAAGCAATCAAAATGATACGTTATGCAATTGATAATGGAGTGAATTATATTGATACGGCATATCCTTATCATAATGGTGAAAGTGAGGTAATTGTGGGAAAAGCTCTTAAAGATGGGTATCGTGAGAAAGTACACCTTACTACAAAATTACCTATATGGTTAGTTAGGAAAAGTGAGGATTATGATAGATTTCTGAATGAACAAATCGAAAGACTACAAACTAAACCTGATATATACTTATTCCATGGTTTAAATAAAAATCGTTTAGAAAAAATTAAAAAATTAAATTTAATTGAAAAAATGGAAAAAGCAAAGGAGGATGGATTATTTAAACATATAGGATTTTCATTTCATGATAATTTTGAAGTTTTTAAAGAAATAATTGATTATTACACTTGGGATTGCTGTCAAATTCAATTTAATTATCTTGATGTGGAATATCAAGCAGGTACTAAAGGACTAGAATATGCAGGAAGTAAGAATGTAGCATTAATAATTATGGAACCTATACGTGGGGGAAAGCTGGCTATTCCAGAAAATAAATTAGATTCGAAACCAGAAATTAAAAAAATTTTAGATGCATCAGAAATTAAAAGAACAATGGCCGATTGGGCTCTACAATTTGTTTGGAAACATTCGGAAGTCTCTGTTGTGTTAAGCGGAATGAGTGACATGCAACAAGTTAAAGAAAATATCCAATCCGCGAATATTTCGGCAATCAATAGTTTAACAAAAAAAGAATTGGAAACTATTTCAAAATTACGAGATGCTTATAATAAGTATGATCTTGTGCCCTGTACAAGTTGTAGATATTGTTTACCATGCCCTAATGGAGTCTCTATTCCATGGGTCATTAGATTGTTAAATGAAGTAGGTTATTGGGGTGTACAACGTATAGCTAGAATATCATTTTTCTATAACCAAATGGCAAAAACACCACAAGAATTGGAGAAAAAGCTTACAGAAGAAGAAGAGGTTGATGGAGCAGCAAGTCTATGCATTCAATGTGGTGAATGTCTTGAAAAATGCCCTCAGCAAATCGACATCCCAGATATTATGAAGAAAGCTAATGGTATTTTTGAAGAAGGTAAAGATGTTTCAGAACTTTTTTATTAATTTGTTTACGATAATTTCAATATCAGTATTTATAACCAAAAACTTCTTTTAAAAAGATATATAAATTGAATTAGAAATAATTATAACGTATGGCCCTTGACGGTTGGAGTGGTCTCTGACGCTGGGCTTCAAACCCAGTTATCCTGCGGAGGGATAGGGGTTCGATTCCCCTCGAGGGCCGCCAATTATATACAAAGTGTTTGTAATGGTTGATTTTAGTAAGATATCCGATTTTTTTAAAAACTTGAATATTCCTGAAAACATGCTAAATAGAGGTCAACTCGTACTAAATGAATTCTTAAAACCAATAAAAATCCTTTTCGAACAAAGATCTGTTCCAAAAGAACCTTGGACTGATGAACAAATTGAGTTTCTTCTTCAGACTCTCTCAAATATGGATACAGATAAGGACGATAATGCAGCTAGAGTAGGTGAAAGAGAAGCTAGAATTGCTTCAAAATTACAATTAAAAACTTCTGCAGGATTTTGTCATGGCGTTGGAAGAAGTGGTTTTTTGACAGCTCCTCAACCAAAAGCACCTGGAGGGTCAATAATGTATGAAATTTCTAATTATTTAGCTCGAAGTATATTAAGAGAAAATGGTTTACCAAACATAAAAGATGCTATTGTGGTTCCATTATGCACAGGAATGTCCTTAACTTTAGCATTGAGTGCTTTAAAACCAAATCAAAATGAAAAAAATTCAATTAACAAGCAATCAATCATAATTCCTCAAATTGATCATAAATCAATATTAAAATCAATTAACTTTATGGGTTTTAAGCCTAAAATAGTTCCAGGTCAGATTTTTGGGGATGCTGTTCGAATTCCGGTTGAAAATATAAAAAGTAGTTTGGATGATGACTGTTTTGGTATCATTTCAATTACTAGTTTTTTTCCACCTCGAGAATATGATAATATAAAAGAAATAAGTAAATTCGCACAAAAAAACAATCTTATACATATTGTTATAAACGCATATGGGGTTCAAAGCCCAGAATGGATGAAAATTATTCGATCCGGAATCGACGCTGGAAGAGTAGACGCTATTATTCAGTCGACAGACAAAAATTTCCTTACACCTGTCGGGGGTGCAGTGTTAGCTTCTCCCCTCAAAGAAAATATAACAAAGATCAGCCAAACTTATGCTGGTCGTGCCTCAGCTACACCAGTTGTTAATTTCTTAATTTCGATGTTATCTTTGGGTATTTCTGGTTATCAAAAATTAATTCAAGAACAAAAAAAAAACCGAATTATACTTGAAACAGAACTCAGGAAAATTGCTGAAAAAATAAATGAAAGAATCCTTGATATTTATAATCCAATAGCAGTAGCGTTATCATTAAATAACATGAGAGAAGATCAGTTATATGCTCTTGGTGGTGCATTATACAATTTACGAGTTACGGGACCAAGAGTATATAACCCAAAAGAAAAAGCATTTGGTACTTGCTGCAGTAATTATCCCACTCCATATATTATTATGAATGCAGCAATTGGAGCAAAAGAGCAAGATATCATTTCTGCTGTAGAGAGATTTGAAAAAGCATATACTCAAATAGTTCAGTAGTTATAGTATTTCCGATTTTTTAATTTTCTAATTAAACAGAAATAAAAATAAATAAAAACTATAAGATTTATATTTTAATAAAAATTATTTGAACGTTATAAAATCGTGTATTAGGGGTTCATAATGGAAAACCGGCTTTTAACCCAATTTAACAATGTTATTACTTCTCAATGGCTTTCTAAAGAAATAGAAGAAGACTACGGCGCTTTAAGTCCTCGTGAGTTATTTGAATTAGCATATCACACAGTTAATTCAGTCTCTATGAGAAATATCTATATAAAACTATCTTCAAGTGAAGATGAGGGAGGTTCTAAAGCTGTCTTCTATTCTAATAGCAAGAAGTTTATAGCAATAGAAGCTCTAGATAAGTCTTTAAAAATTGCTAAATATTTTAGTGAAGGAACTACAGGTGATAAAGTAACCTCAGAAATTCAACCTCTGCTAAAAAGCAGAAAAGAATTATTTGCTAAAAAGGATGTAGAACTAAAAAATCAGATACTAAAAAGCATTTTAGTCGAAAGAAAACTCGATGAATGCGCAAATCTAGTTATGTTAAAAGGAATAAATCGAAAAATTTATTTCGCGATTGGGGATGCCAGGGAATCAGCTGCTGTTGTTCCAATATTTATGGAAGCCGAAGGTGCAAGCTTAGTACAATTGGCTTTGAATAAATGGATGGAAACTGCTCAACGTTTGGAACAAGAGCATAATTTTCCTGAAAATCTTGTTCCCGGAATTCTTAAAAATCTTACTCAAATAAAAAGATGGCTCCTTGATTTAATTAGTTCAAATTTGGATAAATAGAAACAATTATACTATTTTTATTCTATATTTATTCGATGATATTACTCTAATATATCTAAGGATATTCTTAGATCATATATTAAATATCGTAAAATAGATGTTTCACGATCTTTCTTCTAAAATTTGAATTAATTACGTTAAAGATGTAGTTAAAATGGGCCATCGGGGATTTGAACCCCGGATCTCAGGTTTTTACTTGATCAGACAGTTTTATTTACTGTTTGTCTGATGGTCATTTATAAGACCTGCGCTTGTTGACCAAGCACCTAAATCTTGTTAACCAAGCTAAGCAAATGGCCCAAATAAATGAAAATGTTAAATTATTATAAACTAATTAAATCAGAAAAAAGATAAAAATTTTTATCTTTTTAATTTATAATTGAAATAATAAAAA
>JBHLLJ010000050.1:0-22541 GCA_048885705.1 Candidatus Hermodarchaeota archaeon
TCTTTAAGTCCTGTAGGCTTAATCCCATTTAATGCTATTTTAGTAATTGATATTAGCAGAAGTATGATGGCTAGAGACGTATTAGTCGTTAACATCGCTCCTGCGATAGAGGGAATTAAAGCTGCTATGGAATCACGAGAAATTCAAGAATTTTTAAAACATTTCAAAGATGGAATCAATATCCCTCGAAGAATATCAGCAGCCTTTGCAGCAGTTCTCTTCTTAAGTGAAAAAGTAGGAAGAGGTTTTGGTGAAAAAGTAGCAGTGATTCGCTTTGCCGATGAAGCGCAAACACTCCCCTTCGGTGGTGGTTTCTATATGGATTCTGCAAGTGGTAAAAAAGGAGTGCTTGAAGATGCCGCTCGTATGATTGTTGATCGGATAGGAAATGCCTATGGACAGGCTACAAATATGGGATCTGCAATGGTACAAGCTAATCAAGTATTGCATGAGTTTGAAAAGATGAATCCAGACCAACCAACGATGATAGTTATCTTGACAGATGGCGTACCAACAGATGGCGATGCTTTCTTCAATGAAATAAAAAAATTAGCCGATAATCCGAATGTTGTAGCATATATTGTGGGTTTAGGTAATCCTGATGATGCGTTGATGGCACGCGCCGCGTCTCTCTGTGGTGGTGAATACTTCAAACCTGAGGATGCTGGAGAATTATTGATTTGGTATTCCAAACGAGCAAGAGATCTAACAGTTAAACTTAAAGCACATAAAGCTTAAAAATTTAACATTTTATATCTTCTTTTTATAATTCTCTTTCAAATTAATTTCGTTTGTGTTGACATTTTTTAAGTTTATTGATTAATTAAACCTTTTTTTTCTTTAATGATTTAAACAACGCTTTCGAGTTCAGTAGGATTACAATAAAGTTATTAATAATAATTTCGATAATAATTATAAGAAAATTATATCCTCGAATTATAGTTAGAAATTTATAGCAGTAAAACAATAGTAAAAAATATGACAGTTGAAAAAAATGTAACAATTGATTGCTGAGGCGATTAATAATCAAAGACGTCAAGATTATTACAATAGATAATAGAGGTCGGATAGTATTACCTTTGGTAACTAGAAAAAATTTAGGATTAACGACCAATTCTCAACTTATGTTAGTGAGCGATTCAGAAACAAAAGAAATAAGAATTACACCTATTGGGTTAAAAAATGAAGAGAATTTAGTGAAGTTGAGAGTAATAATGAAAGATGTCCCTGGCGCATTAGCAAAGATACTCGATATTTTTGCAGAAGAAGAGATTAGCTTAGTGTATAGTGAAGCGGTGATTGTAGAGAAAGATAAGACAGCCGTTTGGACAGCTATCTCAGAAGCTCCTAAGGATATGGATGAATTAAAAAATATATTAACAGAAAAGGGAGAAGCATTAGAGGTTACTTATTCTCCTTTAGATTAACAATTAATTTTATTTTTATTCAAGATTAGTTCATTATTTTGGTGTATTTGGTGGGGAAAAAGGAAAAAAAAAAAAAAGAGAAGAGAAAGAAACTTCAAGATACCGATGAGGTTGTTGAAGAGATTTCTGAATATTCTTTAGATAACGCGCTTCATTCCGCGAAAAAGACAGAAACCACCCTACAAACATTATTAAAGGGTGTAACAGAAGGGCAGGGATATATTAAACCTCAAAAAGAGGGAGACGTAAAAATTACACCACAATTATCACATGAATCACGTAGTAAGATTGCTGAAGCCTATGTATTAGAGGATATTCCATTGGCTCAACGTCAGAGGGATGAAAAAACACCTAGAACTAAATTAGTTTCTGAAGTAATAGAAGAGGATGTAAATGCAGTGCCTTCAAATGCTCAGTCAAAAATAATATCACCACCAGAAACCCAGACGCCTGTTATTCCTAAAGCTGAAGAGGAACCATCATTTATTAAAAAGGAAAGTATTTATTTAAAATTAACAGAGTTTTTTGATGGTCTCCTATCAAGTTATAATGAGAATTATGATAGATGGGAGATGAGTATTTCGAATATTCTGGGGATCTTACGAAAAATGCGAAAAATTACGAAAAAGAACACAGATGATCTTGTTATTTCTATTAACAACGTCTATAATAAAATTCAAAAAAATTTAGAACAGTTTAAAGTTAAACGAGATGAAATTGAGAGATTTGCTGAAGTTGATATTGAATCTATGTCGGGAGAGTTTAAAAGAGTATTAGGATTACTCGAATTGCAGGTAAAAGAATATCAATTGAAAAGAGTCACAGACGAATTTATTCATGAATTGAAATCAGTTCAATGACTAGCTAATTTTCGACATTTAAAAAGTAATATACAGAGATATTTTTAAATAGTTTATTATGTCATCTAAAGAAAGTAATGAGCTACGTCCACTTATTCTTGACATTGGAAATAGAAATTTTAAAATGGGTTGGGCGGGAGATGATTTTCCCGATATTCTTGCCCCTAGTTATTATGTTAATAATACAGATTATTTATTCACATCAGAAGTAATTGAAGGTCTCGAGGAAATTTATATTGCTGAAAAAGATATTGAGGGTCAATTATTTGGGCACCAAGCTTTAAAGTACTCTAATATACTCAAAATTCATGAATTCCGAAAGGAAGGCAATTATAATGTCTTTACGAAATTTTTTTATGAACATTATATGCAATTGGAAATTGCAGAAGAAAATTATTTTAAACAGCCAATTATAATATTATCTCCCTTCTTCATATCTGAATTAGAAAAAACAAAATTACAGGATATTTTTTTTAATGTATTTGGTTTTCCTTCATTATTATTTTTATCTGAAAGTCAAGCCATATTAGCTACATTACAGAAAACCAGTGGCGTAGTTATCACTATGGGAGAAATGAATACAGTTATTACCACATTCTTACATGGATTCTCAAATGCAATGGCAAGAGATATATATCCTATAGCGGGTAAGGATTTAACAAATTATTTATTAAATTTAATTTTATCAAAAAAAGGTTCTGGGAAAACAATATATCTTGATAAAATGATTGCAAATGAAGTTAAAGAGAAATTGTCACTATGTGTAATAAATCCAGATGAAGAAATAAGAAAAGTTAAGGATGGTTTAACAAAATATAACAGAAATATTGATTTACCTGATGGAACGACTTTAGAAATAAATACAGAGAGATTCATATTAACTGAACCTCTGTTTAAGCCATCATTAATTCATATAGATTACATAGGATTGCCTGAGGCTGTATCTAAAATAGTAAAATTTTGGGATCGTGAAAATTGGGAAGATATATTACCCAACATCATACTAGCTGGAGGTGGTAGTTTAATTCCAGGATTAGATATAAGATTAAAAACTGAAATTTCTAAGAATTTTTCAGAAAAATTAGAAGATAAAATTAATGTATTGGGTGTTTCAGGGAGGGAAAATATTGGTTGGATTGGAGCTTCTGTATTATGGGCTCAAGATAAAATAAGTAAAGGATGGATTAACAACCCCAAACAAAAAGATATAGAACAAAAACAAGAATTTGAAAGTTTAGATTAAAAAAAATTATAATAAAATATCAAATGCTTATGTCTGCTAGTACAGATTTGAAACATGTGTTTTTAACTAATTTCCAGAATAAAATTATAACGGCTCGAAAGCTACTATATGCTGCAAATCATTTGTGGGCCTCGAAAATGCTAGATGATCTAAGCTTTGAAATCGCGAAAAATGATTGGCTTGATATTCAGAAAAAGCATCAGTTAATTATGATTATTTCTAATTCTTGGTGGATGTACCTAAACTCATTAATTAAACATAAAGAAGGAAAAATTGATATTGATTTAATCCGATATATTGATGCATATAATAGATTCTTTTCATTTTTATCAAAATTAGATGATTTTTATTTATTTAACAATTTTTGCACAAATCTTCTACAAGATTTTGTACGAATGGAAAATTTATCCCAAATAGGTATAACTAAATTCATCAATTCTTTTTCGGCAAAATTGCATGAAAGAGATGATTTTCAAAGATTGTTTGAATTACAGATATTACAAATATTCTTAAGAAAGTCAGTGGTGCCTTCAGAATATTTCCACTTGAGTATGCAGAGTATAGGAAAAACGATATTTAACATAGAACCGGGTAAAAGGGCATTATTTATTTATATTTTATTAGAAAGTGTTTGTTTAAAATATAAACTGATGGAAGATTCTGCGGAATTTGTACGATTGATAAACAAGATTTTAATAAACAGACTTCCAGGTTATTTAAAGAATGAATTTAGCAGTGTCAGCAGAATCTCCATTAATGAAAGAAGTTTTAACACTATATTAGTTGAACTTGAAGAATTAATTTATTATTTGAACGATATTAGTGAATATTCTTGGATAATTATCTTTATTCGTAATATTTTCTTTAAGATGCAAGAATATCAATCATACGCAGATGCGGTTACCTATATAAGGAAGTTTATTTATTTCTCAATTAGTAGAAATCGTTTTGAGATTGCATATGAGATATATGATTTTTTAGAAGATCTGTTTATGTATAAAACGGATTTATCATATGATAATACCTTAATTGAATTATGGGTAGAAGCCTGTAAAAAATTCGTAGATATGAAAGAAAAGAAATATTTACTCCAATCTTTAGAAAAATTGAATAATCATTTAAAATTGCCTCAAACCAAAAGCCAAATCTTCCATTATTTTTACACTTCCAATATCCTATGGCAGTTTAAGTCTATGTTCTTTTCTTTAGAACAAAGAGATTTTTGGAGAATGATTTTTTATCGAGCTTTATTTGAGGAACAAAACTTTGATATAGCACGAAAAATACTTCCATTTTTAGATGAAGATCTTAGTAAAAAGTTGACAGATTTAAATGGATTATCTACTGAAACAGAATCTATGAAGAAGGAAATATATACATTTGAAGACCAACCAAATCAAGAGAAATTGTTACATAAAGACTTTAGCATAAAGCAAATAATACTAAGAATTAATTCTGATGGTATGATTTCATATAGGATCATTTCAGCTGATAATGAAATCGTTCAAGGCACAATTACCAATGAATTTTGGAATGATTCTCAATTAATTGAAATTTATAATGAACTTTTCTATGAATCTGAATATAAAAAATACAACTTTAATCTAAAAGATTTTGGTGAATTATTATATATTTTTCTGCCAAAATTGATTAGAGATTTTTTTAAGACATTCAAAATTGAAAGCTTGAATATTACGCCTCAAATCTATTTCATATTAGATAACATGACAATTCCTTTTGATCTTATTTATGATAATAATTTTTTCTTATTAAAATATTCAAGTGGATATAAAATAGGTGATGTTCCACTTGATGGTGTTTCTTTTGATGATGCTAAATCGAATTTACCCATAACTAAAGCCACTAATAATGAAATTAATGTTCTGATCATTGAATCAATTAATTCAACAAATCCAGTAAAGTGGAATGAAAAAACTAAACAAAAAGAATTGATTTACCCATTTCCAGCAGGAGCAGAAGAATTAAATTACATAATAAACTTTTTTAATCAAAGAAATGAAATTAACCAGATTGCTACTTTAATAGAAGGAAATTCAACACGGGAAAATATTATATCAAATTTATCAGCAGATTTGTATCATATCATTGTATTTGTTGGTAATGTTTTTTATTCAAAATGGAGCCCTAAAAATAGTTTTTTCCTCACAAATGACAATCAAATTTTAACTTTTAATGAAATTAAGCATATTTTAAGCCAGAAGAGCTTAAAAACTCAACCCCTGTTATTTTTTAATTCCCAAGTTTATGATATTGAGGGTAAAAAATTAAGGAACACGTTAAGGACATTTGGAGATATAGTTGCACAATTTGATTACAATAAAATAACTGGGATTGTCTCAAAAAATTATCCTATCTTTAATGATGAAACAAAACAAATTATCTCAAATTTCTTCGTGAATTTCTTTAATAATAATAGTCAAGGTGTGTCACTTCTGAGAGCACGTCAGCAATCCATCGCAAATAAAATGGAAAAATTAGTAGAAGAACAAATGATGAAACAAACAGCTGAATTAGGTACTACTCATATAGATTTACGAAGCAGCTTGGCCATTTCTAGTTATTTACTCTTTGGGAAACCTTGGAAAAAGATTGTTTCTTAAAGGAATAAATATATTGTCAAACAAATAGCAATAAATAAAAAATATTAATATGACTATTCTTTAATGTATTCAATATAAAAATGAAAAAAAAGTTGATGTAAAATTTCTTCAGATCGCTTGATAGAGCTTAGAATTCAAAACAAGAAATTGCAACAGCAAATTGCAGGTTTAGAAGATAAGATCATGTCATTAGTTGGGATGGTAAATATAGAATCTTCTGGAGGAGCGGAAAAGAAAAACGTCTTGAATGACATGTTAATAAATTTGATTAATTCAACAAATGATCAATTGAACATTATTACTCCGCGTATTGATGATTTTTATGCTAAAGAACTTAAAAGAGCTGTTGAGCGAGGGATTCCAGTGCTCCTAATTACTAATGATCGGAGTGATATACCAAAAAGTTATATACCGACATATGATGATTTAAAACTTACTCAAGGGATAAGTGTAATAAACAATCCGAATGTAAAATTTCTATTGGTATTCAATACTGAACAAGCTATTTATGCTGGAGGATCATTGGATAGAGAAGAGTTATCAAAATCTATTTTAATTGTTACAACAATTAAAGAAAAGACGAAATTAAAACTTATTGCTGAAATTTTTTCCTTAATGCTTCCCACATTTATGAGAAAATAAAAAAATCTTTTTTTGTCCTTTAATTATTCTAAGAGCCAACAATTTTTATTTATATTTATTAGATAATTAAAATCTTTAATAAGACTGGATATATATGATATATTATGAGTGTAGATAAAGAAATAATAAACTCAAAAGATATTACCGAATTTTTAGGGATAGGCTCGAATATTTACACCCAAGCTATAAATTTTTTTAAAGAACAATCAGAAAAAGAAAAGATATATGAAGAAAAATTCTTAAAATGGAAGGAGATCTTCAGTAATTTCTATGGTTATGAAATTAGCTCTGATTTGTTCTTAAAACATACTTATTTTACCCATGTATTAAAAATTATTGTTATTACTAAATCTACCGATAAAATTCTCAATTTTGAGAAAATGTATAATAATTATGACACAAATAGCTTGAAAAATATATTTGAATTTGATTATTTCTTTTGGACAAAATTACATAAAGAGATAATTAGGAAAATCTATGAAAAATTTAAAAATATTAAATTTGTCAAGGAAGATTTATTTAGTAATTTATATCAACAAGTTTTTCTTCCTGAGATTAGGCATAGAATAGGAGAATTCTTCACTCCATCAGACTTAGTTCAAAAGATGGTAGAACATGTTTACAAAATAGGATTAAAAGTTCTCGATCCCTCTTGTGGTCCGGGAAATTTTATAATTAATATGATAATTAATATAATTGATTCTAAAAAGTCAATGAAATCAAAAGAAAAAGCCATATGTAATATCTTTGGCTTTGATATTAATCCTTTAGCTATTATAACAGCAAGAGTTAACATTACTCTCTTGCTCTCTGAATATTTTTATGTAGATAACATTAACTTATCAAACCTTAACATTTATTTAATTAATTCTTTATTTCCTGAGTTATATGAAAACGAATTTGATTACAATAACTTCTTTAATTCATTTGATTTAGTAATTGGAAATCCACCCTGGTTAACTTATAAAGATTTACAAAGTAAAGCATATCAAGTTAGAGTTCGAAATTTAGCAGATAAGTTGGATATTAAGCCGCCAAGTCAATATATTACCCATATAGAATTAGCTGCTATTTTTTTTTATGCGATACCTTCACAATTTTTAGCTATAAATGGAATTATATTTTTTGTAATGCCCAAAAGTGTTTTAAACGGAGATCATTGTCATAAATTTAGAGCTTTCTCCCAATTTAGTAAAAATTTAGAAATTTGGGATTTTCCTAAACATTATTTTTTTAATGTGAATCACATTTGCTTAAAAGCTGAATATATTGGTGAAGATAATAACATTCCAATTCAAGAAAAATATCCTATTAAAACAAAACTGTACAATTCTAACCTTGAATTAGTAGAAGAAACATTTTATTCAAGTTTGAAAATCGAAAATGATGGAGCGAAATTAATATTACCCTTAAAAGAATTAGCTGTGATAACTAAATTAGAGGAAAGTCCTTATAGAGATAAATTTCACCAAGGAGCTACACTTGTTCCTCGAACTTTGGTATTTTTCATTAAAATTCAGAAAAAAAATAATTTTTTGATAATTTCATCTGATTCAGATATTTTATCGAGAGCGAAAAAACAATGGGAATTTTCGTTTAAAAATAAAGAAATTGAAGACAGATTCCAATTTAAGACATTTTTGAATAGGGATATGCTTCCCTTCTATATTAAACATAAAAAAAATGTCTTTCTTCCAGTAAATGCACAATTTGATTTTGATCTTGATTTTTTTAAAGAATATCCCAAAGCTCTAAAATTTTACGAGGAAATGGATGCGATTTATCAAAAAAATAAGAAGAAAACAAGTAAAATTAATACCTTATTTGCAAATTTAAATTACTGGAATAAACTTAAAAAACAATATCAAAATAAGTCTTTCATTGTTGTGTATAATGCTAGTGGCTCTAATTTAAAATCAGCGGTAATTGATAATCAAAAGCAAAACTTAATCATAGGATCTGAAAACTATTATTATTCTACAGATTTAGAAAATGAAGTATATTATCTCTCAGCAATTTTAAATGCTCCAATTTTAACAAAATATATTAAACTCGTAAAGAGTTCCAGACATATTCATAAAAGAGTATTTGATTTTCCAATTCCTCTTTATGATGAAAATAATTTGATTCATAAGGAACTTGCTAAAAAAAGTAAAAAGTATCATAGCATTGTTCAGGATTTATTTTTGAATAATCCAAAAATTCAAAGTAGTAAAGTTAGGTTAATAATTAACCACAAATTAATGAAATTAGATGAATTAACAAAAGAATTAATTTTTGAATAGTTTATTGTGCTATTTATTTAAGCTGTTCACCACACACGCTACAAAACTTTTCTATAGCAGTCCTTTTATTACCACAATTTGGGCAGAACATTAGAGCTCTAGACTCTGTCACCTGTGGTTCAATCATATCAGAGTAAGATCTTGCCACTTCTCGACTTTTTACTAGTGAATAGATGGTGATAATTAAAAAGATCGTTAGAATAACCAAATATGGTAATATATACATCAATGAATATTGGATCCACCACTCAAGATCCCCATACATAATTGCGGACCTTAAAGACATAATGAAGGAAGAAATCATTGGCACTAAAATCATAGATAAAATGAAAATACCTACAATTGATAAAATAAACACTTGAGTTGCTTGTTTTTGAGTCAATTTTATACTAAACCAAGTTTTTTCTTTTCTACTCATTTGATCACCCTCCATTTTTAAAATTTTTTAAAAATGTTCATTATTAAAAACCCAACTTCCATTTTTAAATCTTTTGGGGGTAAAAAAAGTTTTTAAGGATATACAATAAATTGTACTATATATCAATTATCAAGTTTTTGAGAGTTTAATTTTTATAAAACTAATTTTTCTTAAAGCAAACCTTTATCTTTCATAAATTATTTTACTTACTTGAAGAAGAGCGTAAAAAAGTAAGTAATATAGTGAAAATTAAAATTGAATTTTGAAGATTTAGGAATTAGCGAAAACAGTACTTTCGCTTTAAAAAGAAATAATATAATTTATCCTACTCCTGTCCAAAAAAAAGCCATTCCCTTAATTATTAAGGGTCATCATGTTATGGCTCAATCTAAGACGGGTTCTGGAAAGACTTTAGCTTTTATACTTCCTATTGTTGAGCAATTAAAATACTTTAACAATGAAGCATTGATTTTAGCCCCAACACGAGAGCTTGCAAAACAAACTAATAAAGTTATAAAAGATTTAGGGAATGGAAGAACTAAATCTATGACCATTTATGGAGGGGTTTCAATAAATAATCAGATAAGAAAAGTCGAACAAGGAGTGAATATAATTGTTGGAACACCGGGTAGAGTCATAGATCTTTATAAAAGAAGAAAGTTATCCTTTAAAAACATCCGGTTCGTTGTTTTAGATGAAGCAGATAGGCTTTGGGATATGGGATTTGCTCCAGACGTCAAATATATTCTAAGTAAAATCCATACGGATTATCAATTTATGCTATTTTCAGCAACCCTTGACTATGATATGAGGAAACTAGTTAAGAAATATACTAAGAATAAATTTGAATTTTTAAATTTAAGTAAAGATAGTCTAACAGTTGGAAACACTAGGCAATTTTATTATTTAATTGACCGCTTTGAGGAGAAATATAAAACATTTTTAAAGATTCTAAGGATTGAAAAACCAAACCATGTGCTGGTATTTGTAAATACAAAAAAAACTGCCTCGTGGTTAGAAAGGAAATTGCAACATCAAAAAGGTCTTAATTTTAGAGTGGGTGTTATTTCGGGTAAATTATCTCAATTTCAAAGAGAAAAAATTTTAAGTGATTTTAGACAACAGAATGTTAATCTACTCATTGCTACTGATGTAGCGGCTCGAGGTCTTGATATAGAAGATGTCTCTCATGTAATGAATTATGATGTGCCTAAGTACCCCGAAAATTATATTCATCGGATTGGTCGGACATCGAGAATGAACAAGAAGGGAATCGCGATTACTCTTTGTTTAAGAGATGAATATGAATATTTATGCCATATTGAGGGATTAATTGATAGAGAAATTGAATTAAGAACCATAGAAAAGAAAGAAAAACAGCATTATCATAATCCTTTTTATTAAAAGTAAAATTAAGTAAATTTTTCTTTCCAAATTTCTAATTCAGCTAAAAACTCATCTTTAATATCATTTTCTAGAGGTTCTTTTATTGATCGCAATTTACTAATCCATTGTCTTATCGCATTCACTGCAACTGCACCATGAGATTGTAGAAGCATATCTGCAATACTTTGTAATTCATTACTTAGTTCATCTCCTTTTTTAATTTGAATATTTCGTATTAAATTATTAAATTTTTCATCCAAAATTCCACTGTTACCAGCCCCACTTATTTCAATAGATTCTAGAGAATCATCATAGGAAGAACCAAACTCTAGTGTAGTTTCATTATCTTCGCTGGAATATTTCTCTTTCCATTTTAAAAATTCTAATTGAAAGTCTTCTTTTAAGTCACCTTCAAGTGGATCTTTTATTTTACGGAGTTTGCTGATCCAATTTTTAACATCTTTAAGTGTCATAGAATAACCTTCAGTTTCTAAAATTAAATCGACAATATTTTGCATTAATTTGCTTATTTCAATTCCATTCAATTCGCCTATGTTTGTTTGAATCTTATTGAATAATTCTTTCATTTCTGTTTTGGAATCAATTACATCATCTATAGGTAAAGGTTTTTGCTCGGCTTCAAATTGAGATTGTGCTAATCCAGGACTAATATCTTCTTCTTCAAAAATTGATACCGCACTTTCTTGTTGTGGATATTTATTTGATTCAGTGGATTGTTCTTTTATTTGTATTATCGATTTTGTGGATTGATTTAATATTCCTAATTTCCAACTTAAAAGGTCCTCTTTAATTTTTTCTTTAAATGGTTCTTCTAATGGTTTATTGACATCACTTAAGCTGTTTCGCCATTCAACAATGTTTGAATATCCCTGTAATTTTAATATTACTTCAATAAATTTATCAATTTGTTCGCCAATTTCCACCCCTTTAAGATCATCAATTTTTTCGATGAATAAATCAAATAAATTGTCAATTTTCTCTTGATCAAAGGGTTCAACCGGAGAGGGTGTAATTTCTGCCTTTAGTTCACTTTTGCTTTGTTCCTCAAAAATCGGGGGTCTAAATTCAGGTGGGTATATTAATTCTAAATGTGAGAATTTTTTATTTAGTGAATTAAGTTCATTAATAACATATTCTTTCATTTCATTATCTAATGGCTGATATAATTTCTCTAATTTACCAATTAATAATTTAAGTTCTAAAATGTCAAGAGAGATTCCATCCTTTTCAAATGCAACATCTAATAAAAATTTCAGCTTTTTTGCTATTTTTTTACCCATGTAATCATTGATATTGTCAATAATTTCATTAAATCCTCTATTAATTTCAACTTCTTTAGGATATCTTGCTTGATCTCTAATCTCAACTATAATTGGTGCTATTATTTCAATCATAGGTTTGTAGGTAGTAAAGAAACCACTGATCTCAAACCATGGTTCATTAGTAATTTTTTGATAAATTCCAAAAACTAAAAATGAGTTGTCGCCTATAATGGCGATGATGTTATTCTCATTAAGTTGTAGATATTCTACATTCGCTTTTTTAGCAAGAGCAATAGCATGTTTATTTTCATGAGAATCTGAAGATATAATTTTTATGTTTAATTGTGTAGATTGTGCTTCAGTGGGCTTTCTATCAGAGAGTCTCGATTTTAACTCCTCCACTTCTTCCTCCTCCATGTTATCTTCAATTATCTTAACTTTTAGATAATCCTTTTTCCATTTTTCAATGGCTTCTAAAAGTAAATATTGAGTATTAGAGTCTAAGTATTTTCTAATAACTAAAAGTCTATTCAACCAACCCTGTAAACTATCGATAACGGCAGAGTTTGGATTTGTTTCCGAAACTAAGGCTAATATATCGGCAATATAATGACTTAATTCAAATCCTTTAAGTTCTGAAACTTTTTTTGGAGTATAATCCAATTTTTCTTCGATTTCTTTTTTCTGTTTTTTTGTAATAGTTGGACCAGTACTTACTGTCTTTTTTTGTAGTGGTTTTGTTTGCAAAATATTTTGATTCAAACTAAGATCTTTTGAATAATCTAAGTCAAATTTCTCTAAAGGAATGAATTTTTCAACGGAGGGAACTATAATCAATATTTCTTTTTTGCATTTTTCTATTAGTAAAGAGATAATTTCTTTGATTTTTTCATGACTTCTAACTACCCAAAATTTTTCTGACGATTCCTTGTTTAAACTAATATAATTTGTTAGAAGGTCATATAATGATTGTTCAAGAGCTTGAATTTTCTCTGAAAAAGGCTTATTAACACCTAAAGATATTTCCTGAACTCGTTTATCAATTGAGTCCCCTAAATTTCTTATGAATGTTTTGAATGCTTCAACCTCAGCTGGTATATCAGTAGAACCTAAGCTTTTAACGATTTCTCTAAATTGATTAAACATATTAGCAATTATTTCTTCTGATTCTGAGATTTTTTGTTTTACTGAATTGATAAGCCTGTTAAAATCACGAGCATCAACAGCCGATTGCATTCTCAAAGGTGAAATCATTCCGATAACATCGTTTAATATAAGTTGAGTAAAATTCTTTACGTTTTCTTCAACCTCTGATAAAATTTCCATTGTCTGTCCAGATTTACCCTTAGTAGTAAGCTTATCAATTAAATCTCCGCTAATTTTTTCCAGATCTTGATAGATATTTTCCTGAAATTTTTCTATAGTATGTTTCATTCCTGATTCTTCTGCATTCTCCTCATCAGAAACCTCAATTAAGTTATTTATAATATTTAACATTGCGGCAAATGGAGGAATGCTAATATAATGTTGCATAGATTCTGAATATTTAGTATTAACGAGTAAAATTAGTTTTTTTTCTATAAGTTCATCTATAATTTGTTTAATTTCGTTTTCTGAGGCATTAGGTAAAATATTTTGAAGTTCACTAAAAGTATATGGAAATTTACCCAAACTACTCAAATAAATTTCAACCGCATCTTCAGAAAGATTAAAACATTTTAAAAGAGTCTTCAATGTGAGAACCTAATTTTTCGATTTAATATAATTAACTTCCTTATTATATCATGAAAGAATTTATTTTTTAATATTCTGAAAAATAAATATCGATTTGAGATAATCATATTTGCTTTTTTTTAATTGTTTTCTTTAAAGCTAAATGTTAATACCGATTTTTCTTAGATTTGCTCTACTTCTTTGTCTCAAAAAAACTATGCATTTAAAATTGAACTTATCTTATTGAGAAATAAGACAAAAGGAGTTTAACAATTAGTTTTTAAAATATTTGTAAGGTATATGGAAAATGGCAGATGTTAGAGATTATAATTGGGCGTTCCCACTCGCGGGTGGAATAATTGCTCTTATAGCTTTTTTAACGCCAGCAGCTTATTTTATTACTTATTCTGGTTCTATGTATATATGGATGTGGGGTTTATTTTCAGTAAATGCTTATGGATATGGGAGTCTTACTGCATTTACACAAGATCCTGGTGAAATTTTTGTTTCTGCAGTGTGTTCTTTAATGGTAATAATAAGTATTATAGTAATCATCGCAAAAGGCAATAGCGCTAAGAAATATAGGGGAGAAAGTACATGGCTAGCACCATCGATTTTATTGATGATTGGAACAATAGCTTGGATTGCAGGGATGGAAATTAATGGTCGTTTATTTTATGATTTTAGTCTTTGGTTAGCAGTAGATCCAGGTTTTGGAGTAATAGGGATGTTTTTAGGTGGTATTTTATCAATAGTAGGACATGGAGTTTCAAAAATGAAACCAAGAGAAGCAATTCTACCTATGAAAGAGCAATTTATGAGCCCGACAATTAGCCATCCTGATACTTCAGTCGCCGTATTAGGAACATCTTCATTTAAGTTCTGTCCCGATTGTGGGGAAAAAATTGTGCAAGCAAATCAGAAATTTTGTGTTAATTGTGGGTTTGAACTTAAAGGTGTTTCAGAAGTTATTCCTAAAAGTCAAGTTATTAAACCATTAACTATTCCTCCAGATACAGAAAAAACCCCATTAGTAAAAGAAGATTGTCCTAATTGTGATTTATCACGCAAACTCAGGCGCGATGAATGTATTTGGTGTGGAAAGACCTTATAGATCTAAAGACTTTATAAATCTTTAGTTAAATTTTATAGAGTCGAGAAACCCTAGAGATAGATATATTAATTTGGGAAAGTCAAAAAGTGGTATATTCTTTACTCATATACATATTATTTAGATATTAGAGCTAAATACATATTAAAATACGGCTTACAATAGGTAAAAATAGCAAAACTTTTCTTTTGCAAATTTTTATATTACAAAAGTTTTAATAATTTAATAAGATTTAATTTATAATTTTTTATTTTTAAAAGCGAGGATTGATATATTTGCCAAGTCGTCGGGGAGATGGGACCCTTGTATTTAAAATCTGTTTCTATGGCCCAAGCTTAGGTGGAAAAACTACAGCTTTAGATTGGGTCTATAAAAAAGAGGGTTTAGCTACGGGGGATATGCAACAAATACAAGATCCAACTGGTCGTACATTATTCTTCGATCGTGTTGTTGCGAGGGTTTCAAATGTAGTTTTTCAAGTCTATACTGTTGCAGGTCAAAGGCGTCATAAGTTCCAGCGTCAAACGGTTCTTAAAGGTACAGATGCAGTGATTTTTACTTGGGATTCATTAATAGATCAATGGAGTGAAAACATTTGGAGTTTGAAAGAATTGCTTCGATTTTATGGTGATAAACTCATACCTTCGGAAGCATTTGCACCTCCGGAAGTACCTACGGTCGCTCTTGCCAATAAACGCGATTTAGAGGATATTGTAGAGATATCAAAAATACGTCAAGCTCTTGATACTGCGAAATTGAATCACGTATTAATTTATGAGACAATTGCAATACAAGGAATTAATGTGAAAAGAGCTTTTGTATATGCTGCTCGCCAAGCAGTTCTCAATCATTACAAGAAGCTTTCAGGAAAATCGATGGAAACTGCTTAATCTAAATTTTTAAAATCATTTTTAATTATAATTTTAGAACTTTCATGTTTAATTTTAACGCGTTTTAGAGCTAATTTTTTATGTAAATCATCACACCGTTTATACCATAGAATTTCATAATCTTTTTGTTCAATAATTTTATCGCCTAAATCAGCAATAGAATAGATCCCTGCATCTTTACACCACTTTATGCATATTTCATACATCTCCCAATCTAATTCTTCATCTTCCCATATTACAGGAATTTCTTTAAAACCTGCTTGATATATTGCTAGTGCTCTTGTATGACCATCTGTATAAAAAATCTCTTGTCCAATTTTTTTAATAGGGATTGCTTTTAGCGGTGAAAGATCTTTTGGATTAATTATTTTTTTTACTTTGACAAGTTTTTCCTTGCTAATATATAACTGACTTGGTTGAATATCAGTATACATCATCTTGAAAGGTTTTTTTCCGGAATCTGTCATTTAAAAAGTCCTCTATTTATTTTCCAGATTATAAATAAACGATTTTCGGTTCAATTTTTTCTTGAGATATTGTTATGTATCCATAAGAGTTGATATCAGTAAATCTTTTGTCAGTAGGTGTGCCTGGACTAATATATAATTTCCCATCTGTCCATTTTTTATTGAAAGGTCTATGAGTATGACCAAAAATAATAACATCATATTTTGTTAAATCAAATCTTCTGTTTAGCTTTTCTATAATATTTTGTGGTCCCCCAGCACCATGTGTTATAAAGATTTTATGTCCATATAAATCTAATTCAATTTTCTCTGGAAGACTTTTCGAAATTTTCGAATCATCCATATTACCTGCAATAGCGATGAGTTTCTCTTTTCCGAAAATATCTTGAAATTTTTCATATACTTTGTGGTTTGTAAAATCTCCTACATGAACTAAATAATCAATCTTTTTATCGTGGAAATCTCCTATTACTAAATTTAGGATCTCAAGTTCTCCAGATCTTAAATGGGTATCTCCGATAAGTCCAATTAGTAATTCTTTTTTATTGGTTTTGATCATCTTTTTCTGCTTCTTTCAATCTAATTTTAGTTACTTCTAAAGCAAAGTTAATGAGTTCGTCCAAATTTTTCCATTTTCCTTTTTTCAACATTTCTTTAATCCAATAATAAATATCTTGGTCAATCGCTACAGTTGTAAAAATAGGTTTTAAAGATTTTTCTTGTTCTGAACCTGCCTTGTTTATTAACCAAGAGATTATGTTAGTAACCAATTTGAAGTTTTCAGCTGACATTATACCATATGATTTACTTAAACTTGAGAAAAGAGAGAGGTTTCCTATTACCACCACTTTTCCTAAATGATAGTGTATAGCAGCAATGATTGGTAAATGTTGTTCTGGCTTATCTTGCCACTCAACTCCGTTAAAATAGCTATGCCATGAAGAATTCTCAGAAGAAAGTGCAATTATATTAATATCAATTTCATCATTTTCAATGGATTTATCTATTGATAAGGTGCAGCCATTAGAATGAATAATTTGAGAAATATCTCTGGTAATAAAGTGACTTTTAAAATCTTTTATAATTGGATGGGAGTTTTTTTTAAAAAAATTTTTATCATCATATAACCGATCAGAATTAAATCTTATCCCAAAATGTTGAGTTAATTCAGACAAATTATTCTTGTTTTCATAATCTCCACCACCATCATTGATTACTAGAAGACTTCCACCATCTTTAACATATTTGACTAAATCTTTGATTTCATCAACATCTAAATCAGGACCAAGATATGAAACACCTAAAATAAAGAGATCGTAATTTTTAACTTTATCAATAGTTATCCCTGCTTCTATTTTTCCTAATTTAAAATCGGAATCAAATAAATACTGAATGAAGTCTGTAAAAGCGTTGTTTTCAATAGTCAGTTTGTTATTATGGGAATGATCGAAACCTATTGCTATATCCTTAGTCATAATTTATACCATATATTTGTTTTACAATAATTACTTAGTATTTTCCATATAAATAATCATCTAAATAATCCTCTCAATTTTTAATTCTGTTTATTTCTCACAAATATCGGTCTATAACAACTATATATATGTTGACTAATCTGTCACAATAACACAATTATATTTTATCTAGCTTATTATGACGAGTGAAAAGTTGCGAGTCAAAATTGACTATGCACATAACAAAAGAAACCTTTCCATTTTCTTCATACTCAGCTTCGCCTTAATGATCGTTATAGTATTTATTCAAATTGGAGTTAGGACTATTATTGAGAATTATTTTTTAGATATGTTTTTAGGAATTTTAGCAATAACCACACCAACTATTTCAGCCATTATTATATCAGGTATAAATGATGGATTGAGGGGGATTAAGAATCTTTTTGCTGGATTTAGAATATGGAGAGTAAGTTTTTTTTGGTATTTTGCGGGATTATTATTTATTATTGCTCCTTTGATTTTTGCTCTGGTTTATCTTCTTTTGGGAGGTGAAGCACCGGGACCAGAATCAACTTATACGATACCAATTTTTCTTCTAGATCTATTTTTATCTTTAATAAGTGGCCCTTTAAACGAAGAAGCTGGTTGGCGGGGATATGCATTACCTAGATTAGAATCAAGATTTTCTGCTTTAATTTCAAGTATAATTTTAGGAATATTATGGGGTTTTTGGCATTTACCTTTATATCTAGTCGAAGTTAGATTACCATTTTACATTTTTATATTCCTAAATATAGTACTCTCAATCTTAATAACTTGGGGATATAATAATACCAATGGAAGCTTAGTTATTGCTGTATTGTTTCATTATAGTTTTAATTTTGTCGGAACTTATATAGCAGGGAAACTCGGATTATTACCAACTATGATGTTTTATTTAGCAGGAGGCATTTTGATAGGTATATATGTAATTATAGTAATTATTTATTACGGGCCAAAAAGACTTTCCCGAAAACCTGAAGAAGATTTGCCTTTTGAGATTTTAAATAAATAATTATCTTATGATTTCAAAATTCTAAATTTTTTTCTTTTTTTTATCTTTTAATCAAACGAAATAGTAGGTATACTATAATTTTAATAGATTAAAAAATTTAGTCTATTTATGTTAAAAAAGAATTATAAAGATATAGAACAGAAAGAAGCCATATTAGCTGACGGGACAAAAGTAGAAGGGATTTATATTAGATGGTTGATTGATGAAAATTTAGGCGCGAAAAATTTTGCAATGAGAAGGATTGAAGTTAAGCCAGATCAACGCATTCCTCTTCATAATCATCCAGAAGAACATGAGATTTATATTTTAGAGGGAAATGGAAAGTTTTATAATGATAAAGGAGAAATTGAATTAGTAAAACAAGGAGATTTTGTATTTATTTTACCTAATGAAAAACATGGAATAGATAATGTAGGAAAAGATAATTTAATATTTTTGTGTCTTATTCCATATCTAAAAAAGCAAACTTGAGTTTTTTTAATCTTCTTGTTCGCACTTTCCAATTGCTACAACGTAATCATCTTCATAAAGTTTAATAACTCTAACTCCTTTAGCGGTTCTATGTGTAATTCTTATTGAATCAACCGGTACTCTAATCATTTGACCTTGTTCTGTTCCGATTAATATATCCATATGTTTGGCGATTTTAATTGCAATAACCTTATCATCTTTTACTTTATCCAATGAGATATTTCGAACCCCTTTGGCTCCACGTCCAGTTTTACGATACTCTTTTACGTATGTTCTTTGTCCGTAAGCATTTTGTGTAAGAGTGAGTATTATATCATCGTCGGATACGAGAAGTGTATCGATCACTTCATCATTTTCTCTTAATTCTGATCCTTTTACTCCCATAGAGTTGCGTCCCAGTTCTCTTAACTCAGATTCATCAAACCTTACTGCATATCCTAGCTTTGTTGCTAGGAAAATGTCCTGAAGCTCATTTGAAAGTCTTTTAACGCTTATAAGTTCATCATTGGGCCTGATCCTTTGAGCTTTTACTCCTGTACTCCTCAATTTTGAGAATAATTTTAAGGGCGTTTTTTTGATAATCCCCTTTTTTGTAGTCATTATCAACATTTCATTTGTGTTAAAGTTATTAATAGGTATCATAGCAGAGATATTTTCTCCTGATTGGAGTGCTATAAAATTAATAATTGGTTTCCCCCTTGCAGTTCGTTTTTGCATTGGAATATCATAACCCATAATTGAATATACTCTCCCTTTAGAAGTAAATATAAGGATTGTATCATGCGTACTACATACAAACAAATCTGTTATAAAATCTTCTTCTCGTACTGTCATTCCTTTTTTTCCACGCCCACCTCGTCTTTGAGCTTGGTATTCTGCCAGTGAAATTCGTTTAATGTATTGATTTTTTGTAAAAATCACAATAGTTGTTTCTTTTTTAATCAGATCCTTCTTTTCAATCTCTTTTATCTCATGGTGCTCAACCATCTTTATTTCTGTTTTTCTTTTATCACCGTATTTTTTTATTAAATCCTCTAAATCTTTTTTAATTATGGTTAAACGGAGCTTCTTTTGTTTCAGAATTTTAGTGTATTGATTTATATCAGCTTGTAATGAGTTTTGTTCTTCAATTAATTTTTGTTGTTCTAAGTTTGTTAATCGAGACAGTGGCATACTTAATATTGCTTGTATTTGAATATCACTTAATTCATAAGCCTCTTTTAGCTTATCTTTAGCTTCATTGGTATCTTTTGAACTTTTAATCAAATCCACTACATTATCAATGTCATTCAAAGCGATTAATAAACCCTCAACTCTGTGTAGCCTTTCCTGAGCTTTTTTTAGAAGGAATTCAGTTCTTCTTGAGATAATAATTAATCGATGTTCTATATACTCTTCAATAATTTCCTTTAGATTGAGGATTTTGGGTTGTTTTCCATCATTTATTAGAACCAGATTAGTTATAGTAAAAGTGGTTAAAAGTCTAGTTCTTTTAAAAAGGATATTTTTAATTATAACAGGTTGAGCCTTACTAGATAAATCCAACACAACACGCATACCAGTTCTATCAGACTCATCTCGTAAATCTCTAACATCTTTAAGAACTCCATCTCTTATCAGTTTTGCAATAGATTCTATTAAATCTGTTTTATTAATTAAATACGGAATTTCAGAAATTATTAGGCTCGTTTTACCTCCTTTTGTTTCAATTTCAATTTTTCCAGTAACAGTTATACTACCATTTCCAGTATGATAAGCATTGTAGATGCCATTAGTATCTGTAATAATGCCTCCTGTAGGAAAATCGGGGCCTTTTATGATTTCCATTAATTCATCGATTGAAATTTCAGGTTCATTAATAGTAGCAATAATTGCATTGCAAACTTCAGTTAAATTATGGGGTGCCATGGATGTTGCCATCCCAACAGCGATTCCCTTGGTACCATTTAGTAAAATATTTGGAAGTTTTGATGGTAAATATAATGGTTCAGCAGTACTATTATCGAAATTAGGCTGAAACTCCACAGTATCTTTATCAATATCTTCAATTAACTCATTTGAGATTTGTGATAAGCGAGCTTCTGTATATCTATATGCCGCAGGAGGATCACCATCTATAGATCCAAAATTCCCTTGTGGATGAATTAAAGGATATCTTAGAGAAAAATCTTGTCCCATTCTAACTAGAGCATTATAAACAGCCATATCACCATGGGGATGATAATTCCCAAGTGTTTCACCGACAATCTTCGCACATTTCACATGAGAACTATTATAATACCAATTGTTCTCTGCCATTGCATAAATAATTCTTCTATGTACGGGCTTTAGTCCGTCTCTAACATCGGGAATTGCCCTTCCAACAACCACGCTCATAGCATAATCTATATAGCTACTTCGCATTTCGTCTTTTAATAAAATATCTTCAATCTGTTCTGAAGTCAATTATAACACTTTCTCATTTTTAAATAAATTAATTACAATTAATCAGAATTAAATATCTAATGTTTTAACTTCATCAAAATTGCTAATAATAAACTTTTTACGAGCTTTTACTTCTCTACCCATGAGTTTAGTAAAGATTAAATCATTTTCAAGATAATCTTCGTAAGTAACTTTCTTAAGCCTTCGAGTATCTTTTTTCATAGTTGTCTCGTAAAGCTCATCGGAGTTCATTTCACCTAATCCCTTGTAGCGCTGCACTGAAATTGACTCCGTATTTTTCAGTTTGTATTTAGTTTTTATATTATTTAAAAGAGTATCTTTTTCTTGATCTGAATATATATATTCTTTTGATTTTTTATAGGATACTTTATACAGGGGTGGTACAGCAATGTATAAATGTCCCTCATCTATTAAGGGTCTTAAATACCTAAAAAAGAATGTAAGCAATAAAGTTTCAATATGAAATCCATCTACATCTGCATCACACATGATAATGACCTTATGGTATCTTAACTTGCTTAAGTCGAAGTTATCCTCTGACTCATCGCCATTTTCTTCTAATTCCCCATTACTACCATTTGAGATGCTAGCTTCTTGAAATCCTACTCCTAAAGCTTTGATAATAGCCTGAATTTCATTATTTTGTAATACCTTATCAATCCTAGCTTTCTCTACATTTAAGATTTTTCCTCTAATAGGAAGTATTGCCTGATAAGTTCTATCTCTTCCTTGTTTTGCAGGTCCACCAGCCGAATCACCTTCTACTATGAA
>JBHLLJ010000051.1:0-22104 GCA_048885705.1 Candidatus Hermodarchaeota archaeon
CCTAATTCCAATGTAGCTGAATATATTGAAACGATTAAGAAAATTGAGAACTTACCTAATCTTAAATTAATTCTTTCCGCTCATGGTAGTCCTATAGAAAATCCTAAAGAAAGGATTGCCAATATATTAACACATCGAAAAGAACGAGAACAACAAGTATTAAATATAATTTATAATAATTCAGAAAATGGGATTTCTCCAAAAGAAATAATCAGAGCTATTTATCCCAATAATAGCAGATTTCTACATCAAGTAGCTAGAGGATGGATCGTATTAACATTAAAACTACTTGAAAATAATAATCTAATAAGAAGACTGAATACAAAAAAGAAGATATTATTTTTTCCTATTAAGAAAGACTAAACATTTTATTTTCTACAAATATAAGAAATTTACTAACTTATTTCTAAATTAATAAATAGTTTCAATTAGGTAGAACTCGTTTTAATATTATAATAATCTTACAGCGATGTTGTTTTTAAAAGGAAATAAACTTCAGTAATTTTAAAGATGAAACAAGAATCAAACCTATATGTCAATGGAGCATTCTTGAAAAAGAACAAAATTATATATAGAGAATATCAAAAAAATATTGTTAACAGCTGTAAAAATAAGAATTCACTAGTGGTTTTACCCACAGGGTTAGGAAAAACTATAATTGGTATTTTATTGATTGCTAAACGTATTGAAAAATATTCACAAGGAAAAATAATTGTCCTCGCTCCTACACGACCATTAGTTTCACAGCATATTTCGTCATGCGAAAAATTTCTTGACATTCCTTCAGATAAAATTGCTTTATTTACAGGGAAAATCCCTCCAATAAAAAGAATTTTATTATTTCAAAATGCTAAAATTATAATTTCTACACCTCAAGTAATAAAAAACGATTTATTGAGAGGGAGATACGATTTAACGCAAACTTCATTAATTGTTTTCGACGAGGCTCATAAAACTAAAGGTAATTATGCGTATAATTTTATTTCAGAAGAATATATTAATAGGTGTACAGACCCATTAATATTAGGGTTAACAGCATCACCAGGAAAGAATTATGAACGTATTCAACAAATCTGTGATAACCTATATATCGAAAATATTGTCTTCAAAAACTATGAAGATAAAGATGTAAAAGATTATATCCATGATATCGATACGTTTATTAATTTAATAGATTTACCTATTAAATTGAGAGAATTAAGCACAATATGGTACAACTTATTTGAAACATATTTGAAATGGTTTATCAAAAATAACTTAATAGTTCCAAATAAGCCATACTATTCAAAATTAGATTTCTTAGGGATTGCTCGAGATTTAACATTATCTATACAATTTGAGAAAGGTGAATGCATGGAATTATCTGAAGATAAATACTTAGAGTCATTGTATTATGTTTCTCCAAAAATTATAGATATCGTTAAAGAAAAACAACTTGATATCCCTTCTATATATTCATACTGTTCTAGTTGTATATCCATACTTCATGCCAAAGATTTATTGGAAACTCAGGACATTTCTCTTTTCAGATCATTTTTAGATAAAATCTATTATAAAGCGAGTAAAGATATCTTATCTGCTAAAAGAATTGTAAATTCAGAACATTTTAACTATATAAAAACTGTAATAGAAAGTGAAGATTGTATCAAACTTTCACATCCTAAATTTAATAAAATATTATCTATTATAAAAGAGGAAATTGAAGAATTTAACAACGATAAAATACTAATTTTTACACAATTTCGTGAAATGGCAGAATATTTAAAGAATAAATTGCAGACTGAGTTTAATCAACAACTAAATATTGAAAAATTCATTGGTCAAACAACTAAGGTTGATGATAATGGATTTTCTCAACGATTACAAATAGAAATTTTAGAAAAGTTCAGAGAAGGTTTGATAAACATATTAGTCGCCACAAGTGTCGCTGAAGAAGGTTTAGATATTCCAAATGTAGATGCGATCATTTTTTTTGAACCTATTCCCTCAGAAATTAGGCTTATTCAAAGACGAGGGAGAACGGGTCGACATGCTCCAGGTCGATGTTATATACTAGTAACTGAAGAAACTGTTGATGTTCCTTTTTTCATTGTTTCCAGAAGAAAAGAAAGATCAATGAACCTAGTTCTCTCTGATCCCGAGCAATTGAGATTAATAAAATGCATAGATCGTAAGAATATTAAATTTAATGAGCAAAAAGTAGAATCTTCAGAAAGCGAAATAGTTAAAAATTTTCGAGATAGAAAAGATTTCGAACAAAAGCAATTAGCTAATCGATCTATAGAAGAAATTATTACACAATTAGACAATTTCTGTGATAGTACAGAATACTACACTTTCAAACAGAATGGTCTAACATTTTTTTCAGATTTAATAAAATTTAACAAGTCTAATCTTCAAAAAAAAATATTTAAGTTAAAATCGATAAACATTAAGAAAAGTAATAAACAAAAAATTTATTTAAATCAGAATGTAAAATCATTGATTAATATTGTTAAAACTTATAGCATGAATGGGATATTAGATTATGAAAAATTTCGAGATCTTGCTCGTAACGAAGAGATTGTTGATCAGAAATTTCAGATTCATTTTAACCAAGCGTGTTTTCTTGGATACCTTAAAAAATTAGATCAACAAGTACATTTTATTATGGATTACGATTAAATCATAAGAGAATTCTAAATAATTGAAAGTAAAGATGATTCTCAATTGTTATTTTATTTTTTCTTCCTTTGTTCTCCTTAAATAATACACTAAAACTAGAACTGTAATTATTATTGGAAATGCAAATACTGATGGGTTACCTCCACTAAAAAGGAATAGATACCAAGTAATTGCTACAATAGAAGAAAAAAATGCAATTATGGGACCATATTGACTTGTAAAATTTTTTAAATTACGTCTTAGCATCTGAAGTTTGTAATTAGAACTTTTTATTACTTCTAATTCAGATTCATCTAAGTCATCTAATATTTCTGGATTTTCGAAATAGATTGAAAAACGTGGATCAAACTTACCTTTTAATTCTCCAGTACTGATAAGATACAATAAATAGTCTTGGATGTTTTGTTTTTTGATTTTTAATTCATTATTTAGAAATCCAACTGTTAAATATTCATTTGCTACAGCCTTAATAGTCATATCAATGTACGATCTTAGTATTAAACGTTCAAGAGCTCGAACCTTTTCAGCTAAAATCTCATTAAATTCATCAATAAATTTAGTAAAATCATCTAGTATAAACTTAGATATTTGTTTAAAATTTCTAGATTGCCTAGTGAACTCTTTAGTTGTGTTATCAATTGATTTAGTGATTTCCTTGATCTCTAATTCAATACTCTTTGCTCTTTTTTGAATTAGAACATTACTCCTTTTGAACTCTTTAATTTCAATATTATCTTCCACTTTTCTTTCTAAATTACCAAGTAATTGACTTAAATGAATCTTATTTTTGTTGATAAGGTTTATCAGCTTCTCTCGAAATGACTCACTTTTCATCATATTTAAATAATCATTCACTTTCTGTGCTTTACTATTGTAATCACTTGAAAAGCCATTCTTTTTCTTTACATATAACTCTCTAATTTCAGGGATTAATTTACTTGAATCTTCAGATTTGCTAGACAGTAAATTTATTTTTTCTTCAATTTTCTCTTGAATTTCTTTCAAATCCTCGTTAATTTTACGCTGATTGTTTTCAAATGTTTCTTGAATTTTCAAATAGTTATTATAACTTTCTGTTTCTTTGAAAACTTTATTAGTATACGTCATTAATCCAACATTAAGAGTATTAAATTTATCCCCGATAAAATTTTGAGTTTCAGTAAATAATTTTAGATTTTGTTTTATTCTATTTATAGCTATTCTTTCATTTTCTAAAATTGATTCAAAATCACTTTTAATTTCAATAAACTCTTCCCTTTCTTGATTGATATGGAGTTCTTTAACTTTTTCATAAAATTGTTTAGGAAGAACGTCTTTAAAAATCCTTAAATCGTCGATTCTGTTTTGGAGTTCTAACATATTGACGCTTAAAGTTCTATTTCTTATGCTTGAGTCATATAAGGCTAAAATCTTTCCAATTCTCTCACGATTAATTTTTAATAAACTGTTATCAATAAAATTCTTAAGCTCATTAATCAAATAATAATGATCTGTGAATAATAGAATAGATTTTTCATCTTCATTGAGTTCTGCATTAATTTTTGAAATATCAATCATATCTTTTAATCGATTAATCAGAACTTTACAAGATAATTTAACTTCATCCTTCAAATCGACTAACTTAATAGTATTTGTTTTTTTCTCTTCAGTTAGTAAATTTAATTTACTTGAAATAATTTGGTTAGTGTATTCATCTTTTAAAATTGATAATTCATTGATTAAGAAATCACTGAATTTATCCCATTGAATAATGCTCAATTCTGATTTTTCTTTAAAATTATCAATATTTTTACTGCAATCATTTAATTTTTTTATATATATTTTATTTATTTTATCATATTCATTTTTTATTTCATCAAATTCCTTAATAACATTGCCAATTGTCAAATCAGGAGATTTATTTAAATTGTTTTTAGTACTCTTCAATTGGGATTTAATTTCATTAATTTCTTGAGACACAAAATTATCAAAATCTTCTATATTAGTGCGATTTCTTTCTTCTGTGATTTTAGTCTTTAAAACTTTTACTTCATTAGAAAAAAACTCAATCATATTAGATTCTAAAACTTCCAATTTGTCTTGGAGGTGTCGATAAAGTATATAGAGCTTTTGATTCTTTTTTATTTCTTGTTTTATTAATATTTGAAGATCCTTTAATTCATCTAATCTTTTATTTAATAAGAGATCGGTTTCCTTCTTAGTAATATCAAAAGCATCCTGGAATTGATTTGACTTAATTTTGCTTTTAGCCTTTTTGTTGATTTCAAAAATATCCGCTTTTATTTTTTCGTTTACTTCTTCAATCTTTTGTAAATTACTATTGAAAAAGTGGAATCCATCAATATAATAATTAAATTCAGTATTGAAAAAATCTTTAACCTTTACCCAATCATCAATAATCCTCTTATGTTTTTTAATAATTTTCTTTTCTTTAGTTGTGACTTTTTGGGAAACATTATATATTATTTCATCGTACTTCCTTACATTTTGAGTTATTTTATCCAAATCTTGAATTATAAGATTTAATTTCTCATTATCATATTCATTTTCAAAAGTATCACAAAAAAGCTTTTTGAAAGAATCTAACTTTTTCTTCAAATCATCTTCAATAACTCCAACTTTTTCCTTTAGGTTTTCTAATAGATCCTTTAAATTTCGTAAATCTTCTTTTTCTTGGATTTTACTTTGGAGAAAGGCACCTACATCTGACAATCTCTTTTGTAAAACAGAATATACTTTATTCCATTGAGAGATTTCTGCTCCTAAACTTGCTTTTATATTAACATAATTAAGGCTCTCATTAAAAGAGCTTTCAATATTTTCATTTAAAAAGTCAGCTTCCATTAAGGCATCTCTTAAAACAAATTTTAACCTTTCTTTGGCATAATCAATTTCATCGATTAAAAGATAACTTTCAATTTCTTCTCGTATCTGGGAAGTAACTTGGCGTAATTTTAAAGTCATATTATAAATATCATTCTTTATATCTTCAAGTTTTTCCTTTTCCTCATATATTTTTTCTGTATTCAAATCCGTATCAGAAACAATGATCTTTTTAAGAAGATAATTCAAATAGAATAAATATTTCGTTTTAAATCCTAAAAATATTTTTTTTGTTTTAATATTTCCAATTATAAACTTTCTATCAACCATTTCTTTTATTATTGGAAAAATATCTTCTCTTAATCTTAGTGCTTCATAATTAAATGTTCTATACTTCTTTAAGAGGTCGGTAAGAGAAACAATACTATTATCCTTAAGTTTGTCGTAGAAAATTTGTATAAACTTTTTTTTTCCTTCACTAAGACTGTTTATATAATTTCTAGATTCAATCTCATTATCAATAACCTCTAAATTGAAATTATAGTTAAGATTAATATACGAGATAATGTCTTCAATATATTCTGCAAAACCAAAAGTAGTTTTTAATTGATTAACATCAATATAATGGTCTTTTTCTAATTTTTTATATACCACTCTTTCAATCTCATCTATAAACTTTTGCCAAATTAAAGATAAAAGGACAACTAATTTTGAAACCTCATTTAACTTAACATAATTCAAATTTTCTTGAACTATTATGTTTCCTTCTAATTTATGATTGATAAAAGTATAGATTCCAGTAGGATTATAATCTAGTAACCAAGAATATAATTCAAGAGCGTATCCTACCCAGAAAGTCATACTAATATCAGCTTCTTGATTAAAACTGAATCCACCACTTTCCTTCTGTTGCTGTTGAAGAAATTGTAATTCTTTGTCTTTAACTTCAGAATCAAGATCTAAGTATTTAAGACATAATAGTCTAAAAATTAATGACGCATCTTTTTTTCGATCACTAAGATATGAACGAAATTGGTCTCTATTATTACGAACATCAACACCTAAAAGGGAGAGGATTTCCAGTACATAATACAATGTTTCAGTAGGATGACAATTTTTACATGTTTCACAATCTTTCTCTTGACAATGTAAAAAAGCATTCCCCCTTTTGTGTTCTAGTACAAAATTTTTAATTTCTCCTTTAACTTGAGTCTTTTTCTCAGAAATTAGATATTCTTGTAAAAGCCCTAAATTTTTAAGACAGGATAAGGCTAAATAAGTCGAATAAATATCGGGATGTTTATCGGAGAAAGGAGTAAATTTGAATCCTACTTTCTCATGCTGATGAACTTCGCATTTTTTTATAAATTTATAGATATCTTCACTGTTTAGTTTTTTATCCTGTTTGAGATATTTTCTAAATAATAAAAACCAATAAACCGTCTCCAAATTTAATTGGGGGATTTTTAACAAGTTTTGATTATAATGTTGATAGAATTTAATTAAATTATCAAAATTTCTATAATAAAAACTTTTAATCTCTTTCTTTCTAGTATTTATAAATGATTTAAAAGGTTCTTTTTTAAATTTCGTAATATATGGATAAGCAGCTTTATCATCAACATTAATCAATATTCAAAATACTCCTAAAATCATAATTATATATTTTGTAATTAATGATAATTTGAACATTTAATTTTTTGGAATCAAAAATAGTTTAATATAATTTTGCTTATGAATGAAGAATTTAGCAGAATTTCGCGAATTTTGATTAGATTAAATATCAAATTTTATTTAAAATACAAAATTTGAAGAGATGAGAGTTAGTTTTATTAAATTCCTTTAACCTTTCTTGTTTTTTTATCTGACATCTCGCGAACAATCCTTCTGTTTAAATATACTATTATTGCTGCTATAATAAAACAAACCAATAAAATATAAATAAGCACGTCCCATATCCCAGGAGAGTCTCCATAAACGTATAGAAATATATAAAATTCATCAGATATTCCAAGATTTCCTTTTGAGGAGGAATCTTCTGCCAAAATTTGTATAATATAAATATCATATACATGGTGAGGATAAGAAGTAATATTATCCCAATTAAAACTCCATTGGTTTTCTCCGTCATAATTCATTGTTGCATTAAATAAGTAATTTGTAAGATTTGAGATCTGAAAAGTTACATTGCCAAAAACCGGTGGATTCTCATCACTAATATTCACTTTTATTATGTAAGAACTTGTCTTGATTACTGTATTATTCATCGCTGGTTGAATGAATGTAATAATTGGAGCGGTAGTATCATTAGTAGGGTCTTGAATAAGATAACGCGTTTCTTTGCTCCCAAAAGAGCCCATCTTATTTTTATTATTATATATATCAACATTAAGCGGTGAATATATAAATATTAATGAAAGTGTTATAAATATAATTGAACTTACTATGAGCCTTTTTTTACACTTTCTAAAGACTTCTTTCATAATGGTTTTTTATATGTTTAATATTAAATTAGAATAAATTCTAATTTTAATATAAATTTACGGAAAGAATTTAGTATCTCTTTAGAAATCTTTACATTATAGGAGACTATTCAAGACTAGCCAAAAATTAGAGATAATAAAAAGAAAATTAATTATAACTGAGGTGTGTTGTTAAAACTCCATACATCTTTAATTCCTAAATTATCATGAATTAATGGTGATTGAATAGAATTTATAGTTTGTAATCTTCCTGATGGAATTGAATTTATAGCAAAATTAAAAGCACTTTCTATTGTTTCATTCTGATTTAATTCATTCCAAAAGTGGTGAAAAAACAGTGATCCTGCAAAACCATCAGCATTAGTGTTGTCTCGCCAAGACCATGAGAGGAGATCTGTTGTCGAAGTAATTAATATTGAATTGGGTATGTCATACCAACTTGATCCTATATTTGAGTCTTGATTTAAAAAATTACCACTAAAACATATATCGAGATTTATCAACATACGCCTACAATTAATTTCTCTAACAAGATTAAAAAACTCAATTTCTGTGATATAACTATCATCGGCTTCAAAATGAAAAGTTGCGTTTCCATCAGAGAGTATTTTATTTGAGCCGTGATCTACCATAAAAATTATTAATTGGTCTTTGGCTCTAACAGTAGAAGCAAAGGAACCGGAAATTGAGACATTTAATTCCCTCATGAATCTACTAGCATTCACATCATCGTTCTCTACATCTATCTCCGCGCTAATTCCAGATCTATTCAAATCATTTGGTATTCCGTCAGAGGCATCTATATCTATGATATCATCTCCAGTATGGTAGAGCATTAAAAAGATATTGTCGTCAGTATACCCATGATCCTTTAAAATCCAGTAGACCTGGAGTGCTTGAGCAGGAAAACCATCTGAATCTTGATTGCTTGGAGGTGGGCTAGGGATTGGAGGTGGAAACCAATAATCAACATTAATATCATCAAAAAGAACCATATCTGTCCCTGTCATATTGCCTTCAACTGCTAGAACTAAGTGTAATTGGGTTACATCATCTAAAGGCGGATTTTCTGCAATACTGGTAGTATTAAGAAATGTCCACCCAGCAAACGTTTCATAAATCCCCTTTGACCAATCTGTTCTTATAACATTATTGCTAGAATTCAACCAACGCAACCCTATTCTTGCTCCTGCACCCGTAGGTATAATTGTAGCAGGAGTCCATGAATTAGTTGTGATATTAACCCATGCGGATAGATTATATGCCGCGTATTTTAATAATGGGTAATATTTTGTCCAATTATATACAAATTCTAAATCTACATAACCCCCCCAAGAAAAGGATATTAATTGTATGACTCCAGGAGTATTATGGCCAGGTATCGAATTATCAATTGCTCCATACCCATTTGTGAAATTTCCTATCCAATTACCTGTTTCACTGCCAAATGTTGCATCGTTTCCGTCATTAAAATCTGGTTCACCCTCCTTTCTATAGAAATCATTTGCACTAGCAAGAATAATTGCCTTTCTGGCTCCCGGAGTTGGTGGAATTCGCATGATAGGAAGATACAATATCCATCCTGTAATGATAAGTCCTAATATTATAATAAATGCTATTAAAGGCCCATACTTCCTTAAATTTTTTTTTAATTCCATAAAATTTCACTAGCTTTTTCAATCTTTTCTCTGGAAATAATAATTATAATTTATCTTATAAAATACAATTACACGAGATACTAATTTAAATCTTACCCTTCTCGCTCAAAACAATTAGATTCTTTTACATCTTATTATTTTCTAAAAAATATTAAAAAAATAAATGCATAAAAAAATAGAGAGCTAACAAGCTCATTCTTTCATTTTTAAGATTTCTTCAAATGTAGGTTTTTCTATGATGTTTAAAAGTTTAAACTCGTCAATCATTTGAATTAATCCATAAACCACTACACCATGATTATATTGCTCATTTGCATCAAAAAGATTCCTATAACAGAATGGGCATTCGGTTGTGACAATATCTGCACCAATTGCATTAGCTTCATCCAAACGTAAACTGGATGTTCTCAATGAAAAGTCAGCATAACCGGCTCTTACCCCACCACCTGCTCCGCAGCAGAAACTGTCAAGTTTAATTCGATACATTTCTTTAAATTTAATTCCAACATCCTGTTCCAGTTGTCTTAATACAATTCGAGGAATTTCATACCACTCATCAATCGCCTGCCGGATTTTCCGACTATCCATCATGAGATTTTCTGATTCTTCTATAATTTTTTGCTCAATTTCTAAAGCCATATGTCTTCCAAGATGACATGGATCATGGTAAGTCACTACTTTACCCTTTAATTCCTTGTTTGGTTTAAATTTGATTTTTCCCTCTGTTATTAATCGTGAGACTAGTTCAAATGCATGCATAGTTTTAAAAGGAATTTTACCTTCAGCTGACCATTTAGGATAATCATTTGAGAATGTTTTATAACATCCCGCACAGCTGAAAAATATTAAATCCAAGTTTTTGAATGCTTCGATATTTTTATTCATTAGATCCTGAGCTGTATCTACAGCACCTACTCTAAAGAAAGGACTTCCGCAACACACTTCGTCTTCGATTAATGTAAAATTGATTCCCAATTGCTCAAAGATCTTACAAGTCGCTGTAGCAATCTCAATTTGTCGATAACTTGCGGTGCAACCCACAAAATACCCAATTTTTGCGCCTTTATTATTAATATATTTCTCTAAACCAGCGTCTTTTGCCCATTTAAATCGTTCTTCTGCTTTTCCACCATAAGGATTATTTAACTCTTTGGTTAATCGCTCAACTAATTGATGTCTTTCTATCATTGGTATTCCAGCTTCTTTACAAGCAGCACGCAAAGCTTCAATTATATCTACAGTACGAACTTTATTTTCGCATTGAGCTGAACATTGACCACATGTAATACACGGCATAATAACATCTCTGACTTCTTCTGAAAATTCTAAATCTCCTGTTAAAATAGAACGAGCAATCCAAATCTTACCCGCATTCCAGAAGGCTTCCCAGCCATGTTCTATACCCGCTGGACATGCATCAACCATACCTTCATAAAGTACTGTACCCTGTTTCCCTGTAAATTCTCCTATTCCTTTTCTATCTGGTTCACCAGAATAGGCAAACCTGCAAGCTTTACAGTGAATACATTTAAATACGTCTTTTTTTAGCTCTTCGAGCCTTTCCATTCCTGTTTTTGACATTTTTTTATCAACCTCCTCTACTTACGGAAGAGCAAGTCTTCCTGGATGCATTATCATATTTGGATCAACGAGCTTCTTGAAAGCCCTTAAGTATTTCCAATACATACCTGCTTGATAATAAGCTTGGATGTGAATATATGGATCTGGTCTATAATTCAACCAACCTTGCTTTAAAGCATATTCCGTAGTTTCACTGTTTAATTCCTGGACTTTTTCAAAATCACTCTGTTTTGTACTGTCAAAACAAACGATTGGCATACATATTGCTTGTCTACAACGCTCTATACTAGCAATCCATATTACTGGCGGAAATCCATATTCTTCCATCTTTTTTGTATACATGTCAGCGAAGTGTGCGCATTCTGGCCATGGGGTATACCAAGTAATAAATAAGAAGCCTGCTTCCCAGAAACTATAGGGAATAGCAATTTTATTTGGTTTTTTCATTCTACTGGCAATTTGTTTTGGATGAAGCTCCTGTTTTATAATTGCATCAGGGCTTTTTGCTCTTTTCTTAAAATCTTCAGCCATCTTATCAATTCTATTAGTGGCATAATCAAGTTCTTCTTGAGTTTGCGCCCACGTTTCCCAATTCATCCACCATTGAGAAATACCAATCTCTTTATAGAAATTATAATCATGGGGGATTTTATCTTTTGGCCATCTAGCCATTACAAGAGGATAATTTCCTCCTTGAACCATTACAGTGTGATGGGAAATACCAAATTCTTGTTTAGCAACTTCTAGGGTTAAATCTTGCATATCGTAAGGATTATCCATACCCCAGACAACAACTGTCTTAAATTTCGGATGAGGGTATATCTTCACGGCAGCTTTAGTAATTACACCAAATGATCCTTGACTTCCCATAAGAAAAGACCACATATCAGGTCCAAGACCATACTTATAGAAAGGCTTTGCAAAAGGAAGCGCCCAAGATCCAGTTCTTACAACATCTCCATTAGGGAATACAATTTCTCCACACATAAAATTATCTCCCTGTGGTCCAACTGAAGATGTATACAATGAAAAACCACGATCAATTGCATCACCCATGACTGTTGCTGCTGGAGGAGCTCCATCAGGAATAGGGGGTGCCCAATCTGGATGATATTTTGTCATATAACTCCAAAGTTGTCCATTTGTAACACCAGGTTCAATAATAACATATCTATTATTTTCATCTATTTCAATGATTCTGTTCATTCTTCCTAAGTCAAGTAAAACTCCCCCTGGTTTAATAGTTGGGCATGCAAATCCACCTGATAAACCAGCAGATACAGGGCTTACAGGAATCTTCTCCGCAGAACAATATATTAAGATTTTTCGAATTTCTTCAACGTATTTTGGACGGACAACAATATCTGGAATTTGTGATTCTAGACCCATAACTGATTTTGCCAAGTAAGATGCAGTAATTGCCTTATTATTTGTAGCATACTCTTTACCGACAATACCAATCATGGCTTCTAAATCTTTTTCATCCGGTAATTTATAGCTCATAATTTCCAACCTATTAAATGATCATCAAATTTTTGATTTTTTATAATTAAAAGTATTATTTTGGAAAATTAAGTACTGCATTTTAAATTTTCTTATATCCTTTTCAATCAAATGATTATTTTTTCTTATAGAAATTATGTTTCATTTCTAAATATCAAAATAAGCAATTCGAGAAGAAGGAAAATTTAGTAATTCAATGAGGATTCTTATATTCGATATCTTTGTTAGAATTTTATATTGTTATGCATTCACTTATATTAGAATTAATTTGATGCTTTACCCGTCTTTTATCATTTATAATGAATCCAAGGAAATATTCGTTATTTTCATCAATGAATTCCCAGAATTCTTCATAAATTTCTTTTGAAGTCATTTTTTTCCTTTTATTCATATTAGTATGTCTTCCACTCTCATCTTCATTGTATTTTTGGATATTAAAGGGTTGAAATTTAATATTGTCTCCATCAAGGACTAACTCTTCAAAGAGCTCACCAGTTCTTTTATCTGACAAATTAAATGCTTTTACTCCATTCCTTAAAACTCTTGAATTATTTTGCTTTAATTCCAAATCTACTTTTTGGTATCCTCGAATTTGAAATTTATTATCCATAAAAAATTGAAAGTGATGGGGGCATATTAAGCCTTTATGAACTGAAATTGTAGTCAATTGAGCTTTTTTATTTAATTTTGAAGGCGGTATTCCAACAATATCTCTTGTTTTACAAATTGGACAGATAACTTGAATTTTATTTGTCTTACCAACAATAGCCATTAGAATTCTCACATTATGTAAATAAATCTAAATCTTAGAAGATTCTCTAGAATATTATATTTAAACTAAGCTTTTTTATTCCCTATGACCAAATCTTTAAGTTCAAGAGAATATTTTTCCAATTAATATACTAACTCGATTAATATTTTAATAAAGTAGGACATCATGTCAGAAATGGATGTTTTCTTTCACCCAAAATCGATTGCAATAATTGGAGCCTCAGATAGTTTTAAATTTGGATATACTACAACAAAATATTTATTAGACTCAAAATTTAAAACCTTTCCAGTCAACATTAAAAAACAAGAAATTCATGGTCATAAAACTTATAAAAACATAAAAGATATTCCTGAAGATATAGATTTAGGAATAATACTTGTTGGAAACGAATTTGTACTTCAAGCAGTTAAGGATTGTGTTGAAAAAGAGGTAAAAGGAATAGTAATTGAATCAGCTGGTTTTGCTGAGACGGGTGAAGAGAAATACATAAAAATTCAGGAAGAAATTGGAAAAATTGCTAACGAGTCAAAAGTACGAATTATTGGTCCAAATTGTATAGGAGTAACGAATTTTAATAATCAATTCACAACTGCAGATATGAACTTTGATGAGGCATCTAAAGGAAAAATAGCAGTTATAGCACAATCAGGAGTACTTGGAAACATATTTATAGATTGGGCAATTGATAAGGGAATTGGTTTTTCTAAAACTATTACAATCGGAAACAAGGTTGATGTTGATGAGGTCGATTTATTAAAATATTTGAACAAAGACCCTGAAACTAGAGTTATTACCCTTTACTTAGAAGGCACAAAAAGAGGAAAAGAATTATTTAAAACATTTAAAAATATGGAAAAACCTGTTCTAATTTTAAAAAATGGAAAAAGTGATATAGGGTCAAAAGCAGTTAGCAGTCATACTGGTTCAATAGCAGGGAATAATGATATTTATGATGCTGTTATCAAGCAAAATCCTAGAATTTTTAGAGTAAATAATTTTTATGAAATGTTTAATGTGGCACATGTATTTGCAAATCAACCTTTACCAAAGGGAAAAAATGTTGCTATTATCACAGGCTCTGGAAGTTTAGGGGCATTAGCATGTGATGAAATTGAAGAACAAGGATTAAAACTAGCACATTTAAGTGATCATACTATTTCTGCTATTAAATCAGTAATCCCTAATTGGGTTTCAATTAAAGGCACCATCGATTTGGGACCATCTATATTCCAAACATTTGTTCCTACAATAAATGCAATTTTTGAAGATAAGAATGTGGATTGTATTCTATACATTTTTTCAGTTCCTCGATGGCCCCTGCAAATGATGGGTTCAATGGCGACTAACTGGGCAATTGAACAATTTAAAACCATTAAATTATTAACAAAAAAATTTAATAAACCATGTGTCTGTGTATGCTTTGGTTCTGGATGGACTTTTGATTTTCTTAGAAAAATGGAATCTAAATCGAATCCAGATGTTATTATTCCAATAATGAGTAGGATAAAACATGCTTTAATAGCATTTAAACTGATGTATGATTTCAATAAAAAACCAGATACAAATTCATAATAATTTCTATCTTACATAATTTTCTTAAATATTCATTTTAAAAATTGGACTCCAAATTTTTTTAATTTAATTAAAATCTCCCAATAATTAAGTAAAAATAAAAAAATTGGAGTGATAAAAAAATGATAGATATTAACGGTTTTGTTATCGCTTGGCAAGAAATTCTTGATTGGTTTTTAGCTCAACCTCTATATGCGCAAATACTTGTTTTAATCGGAGTTTTTGCGGTGTTAGTTCTTGCTGTTATTTTAGTTTATTACATATTAAAAGGCGTAGGATACTTAGTTTACTATTTACTTAAAGGAGTATACTATCTTTTAAAAGGAATTGGTCTTCTATTTTACAAGATATTTGAAGGATTATATTACGCAATTTCTGGAAAACCCAAACCTCAAAAATGCTGCGCACCTACACAAGAAGAGCAAGTTCCACAGCAACAACAACCTCAAGTTGAAGAAGAACCAATAATTCCGATTCAAAAAAGTCCTCAAATGGTTCGACCTGAAGTTACTTTTTGCAGTGAATGTGGAAGTAAATTCACAGATACAATGCTTCAATCATTATCAAATACAGGAGTGGCCTATTGTATTCATTGTGGAAGCAAGAAGACTCAAGCATACCAAATGAGTATTGAAAGTCAATAATTTTTTTTAAATTCTTTTTATTTTTTAATATGTCCTTAGGTTTTGGATATAGTTCTATTTTTAGTTATTTTTACACAAAAAATTTATGTATTCCTAGACTTTGTTATTTTAGTTATGAAAATCCCAATTGTTTATTTTTCTTCTTCTGGAAACACTAAATATGTAGCACAATTAATTAAGAATGGATTAAAAATCGCAAAGTTTGAAACCGAATTAATACCCTTTAATTCTCTTAAAAAAGATAATCTAAATTTTGAGGAAATTGAAGTTTTAGGTATTGGAGCACCTGTTTATGCTATGAGTTTTACTCTAAATATGCTTGAGTGGATTAAAAACCTACCTAAGTTAAGCAAAAAGGTTAAATTCTTCCTATTTGATACTAATGCGGGTCTACCAGGTCCATCAATTAAGCAAATTAGGAAAATTTTAGAACAAAAAAATTATGAATTTATTGGTGCTCTTGAGGTAATTGTTCCAACACGAGATTCTGTATTTGAATTAAATTTCTTTAAATATGTCAGTTGGTCAAGAAATAAAATACACAAAATATTCCAATTTGGAATTAGATTAGGTAAAATAATTAAAGAAGAAGTTGGTATTTTAGATTGGTCAAATCCAACATTATTTGGCTCTATAATTAGAGCATATTTTCAAAGTTCAGAAAAACTCCTCTATAAATATGCAAGTTATTTAATTGCATACAATCCTAATAAATGTACAAAATGCAAAGTATGTGAAAAAAATTGTCCTACTAAAGCTATTTTATTTGGAAAGAAACCGGTTATTAATCATACGAAATGTATTTTATGTTTTCGATGCTTGCGAAGTTGTCCTGAAAATGCGCTATATTTTAAATTATTACCGAAAGTCAAATATTTTATGGGACCAAAAACGGTTAAAGGATATATCCCCCCAAAAGATATATTGGAAGAATATTCTCAAATGAAGTTTTTTTCAAATAAGATAACGCCAAATCTTTCTTCTTTATGATACTTAAATCCCATTTTTTCTAAAAGTCCCACTACATCAGGTTTACAAAAAACCTCAAAAACTTTAGTTTCTTTAGATTCAAGTTCATTTTGAATTGTAAATTGAATTAAATCTCGTGCAGCCTTTGGTTTCCCATAAACTATCATCCAAATTTCTTGTTCTGATGGAAGTTCATAGTCATAAGATCTTCCAAATTCTATTTTTTGCAGAATTGCCTTTCGATTGTATATCCAAGAACCATGTTCATCTGCTAAATATTTTATTGGAATGTAAGACCAGCCAATACAAACCTCAGGACCAGGGCCAATGTCAAATTTATCATAAATCTCTTTTGTCTTATTAGCTTTGACTTTTTCAATCCCTGTAGTTATTTTTTTGGTTAAAATTATATCTTCAGAGTTTGCCACCACAAGATCCATACGCTTTTTTTCTAAAAAGCCATAATATTTAGCCAATGAAATTGACGCAAAATTATCCGATGAAGTGTCATATTGAGCCCTTTTTACCCCTGATTTAGCAGCATATTCTACAGCATAACCCAACTGCATTTTTCCAATACCTTGACCTTGATAAGATACTTTAATTCTTCCACCTTCCAACCATGCTAACTCTTTATCATATAACTTCACTCTACCGAATCCAATTAATTCTGTTGTATTTTTATCTTTAAAAGTACCATAATTCATACTTTTTTTATCTTGGAGCCACTCATGTATAACATATGGAATATAATCATCGCCTTCCCAAATCTCTTTACTAATATCTTTAATGGCTGGAATATCTTTAACAGTTAATTCTCGAAAATATACATTCATGATTATCCTCCCAGTAAATTCAATCGTTTACGTCTATTAACTAAAACCTACAAGAAAATATAATTTTTTTTATCCTCATCAGAATCTATTAAATAATTTTAAATATAGATCTGACAATAAGAATACTATTAAAACTAGTTAAATTTGACTAAAAAATTGCAAATCTGATCAAAAATGACAGAAAAAATGATGGAAAGTAGTCCTTATTCCCAAAAAATTTGGCTAAAATCCTATGATAAACATGTTAAACCCGAGATCGAACTTGAAGTCTATTCCTTAGCTGAAATGTTTAGAAGGGTTTCAAAAAAATTTTCTAATAGCCTTTGTTATGATTTTCAAGGATCACGAGCTACATTCAAGGAAACTGAAAAATTAATAGTCAGTTTTGCTAATTGTCTTGTTAGTAACGGGTTAAACAAGGGTGATAGAGTTGCTATAAATCTGCCAAATATTCCTCAATTTATAGTGGCTATGTTTGGAACATTTTATGCGGGGTGTGCTGTATCAGGAGTAAATTTTCTTCTACAATCAAATGAAATTGTATATCAATTAAAAGATTGTGGAGCAAAAGCGATTATTACTCTTGATTCCTTTTATGAAGAAAAAGTTAGAAAAGCATTGCACACTGGCGAAACTGATGTAAAGATAGTTATTACTACTAATGTTTCAGATGTTTTAGATCTAGAACCTGCTATGAAAGAGCAATTGATTAAAATTGGTAAAGTTCCAAAGGGAAAAGTTGAACCACTTGAGGGATTTAAATATTATACATATAATGAGATTTTAGAAAAATATCCTGGTGATAAATATCCAGATGTAAAAATTGATCCGGATGATCTACTATTACTTCAATACACAGGTGGAACAACCGGTCCACCCAAAGGAGCTATATTAACCCATAGAAATCTAATATCGTTATTACAAATAATAGAACATTGGTTTGAACCGGGTACACATCCAGGAAATGCTGTTTATATCTCGGGATTTCCATTTTTTCATTTAGCAGGGCTCCAGTTTTGTCTACAAACTACATTTTTAGGAGCAACACAGATTTTAGTACCAGATCCAAGAGATACAAATTATATGATAAGTAAAATAAAAGAATATGAGGATAAAATATCACTTTTCTATAACGTACCTACTCTTTATCTTCTTTTATTAAAAAACCGAAGGTTTAAAAAGTTAGATTTAAGTGAGGTACAAGGATATATCTCAGGTGCAGCTCCTTTTCTTACGGAAAATATTAAAGAATTTGAAGAAGTGGTTGGTAAGGGAAAAGTTATAGAAGCTTATGGAATGACTGAGAATAGTCCGGGAGTTACTATGAATCCTTTTCTTGGATTGAAAAAGATTGGAACAGTAGGAGTTCCTATACCAAACACAGAATTGAAACTTGTAGATGTTTCTGATAGAAGTCGAGAAGTTCCTATTGGGGAACCTGGTGAAATTGCTATAAGAGGTCCTCAGACTTTTAAAGGTTATTGGAATAAACCTAAGGAAACAGAAAATGCACTTCAAGATGGATGGTTTTATTCTGGAGATGTAGGCATTATGGATGAGGATGGTTATATTAGAATCGTAGACCGTACAAAAGATATGATTATTGTGAGTGGATATAAAGTATTTAGTGTTGAAGTAGATGATAAAATGAATAAACATCCTGCAATTGAACTCTGCTCATCTGTGGGAATCCCTGATCCAGATCGTCCGGGGTCTGAAATGGTTAAATTATATGTATTATTAAAAGAGGGATATGAACCATCTGTAGAAAATAAAGCAGATATTTTAAAATTTGCTCAAGATAATTTAGCGAAATATAAAATACCAAAATTCATCGAATTTGTCAAGGAAATGCCCCTCACGTCAATAGGGAAAGTAGATAAAAAACTTCTAAGAAGTAAATAATAAATTTAATTTTTTTAAATATTATTCTTGCTTTTTTTTGAAATATCTTCTATAAAGGTTATAGTATAAAGTGAGAGCTATGAAGAAGTGAATCAAAATACAAGAAATAATCCCCAATTTTAAAAATATATAACTAATATACAATCCCATAAGAAATGGATATATAAGATTTACCAAAAGAATTTTTAGATTTTTATAGCGAAACCAGATGTGAATATGAAATAAAGAAAAAACCAAACTTGAAATAAATATTGCTGCAATTGATTCCAATTTTAGTATTTGGACTAAAATTCCTATACTATAATACCTAAAAATTAATTCTTCTATTATAATGATTACTGGAAAGAAAAGCCAGATTACCAATTTGTTATCTCGATTAATAAAAGCATTTAGTACATCTTGTTTCTTGAAAACATCGATGTCTTTATTGTTATAACCAAAAATTTCAATAATTTTACCCAAAAACAATAATACCAATATTCCTATTAAAAAAATAAGAAATAAGAACCAATTTAATTCTATTATTATAAAATATTTAAGAAATACCCCAAAAGTCATTGGAATAGTTAGAATTATTAATATAGTGCTAAGAATAATGTATTTTCTTAATTTAATCAATGTATTTTAAACCTGAATAATATCAAAAATAATAAAATAAAATATTAACCAGTGTAATCATTTTTTGAACCCATTAGTGTAGTAGTTTCTTCAATCCACTGGGATAACTCATTATCCACTCTACAAAAAGTACCAATTTTATCAATATCGCTTAATTTTGAAAAAGAACATTCAATCATAACATCCCAACCTCCATAAATTGGAGTGACATATGTGATCTTCCAATCTTCATCGGGTTCCGTAGACTTTAAATTACTTAATTTATCTACAACTTTCCATTCGGTCCCAATTGCTTTTAACCGTATTAGAATGTATCCACGATAATAAATCTTTTACACCTTCTGATTTCAAAGTCGTTGAGATTTAGGGTGTTCTTTTAAATAAGAAACTTTACTTCATCTTGGAATATATTTAAGTACTTCAATGTTTCTATTATAAATTGTTTTAATAAAAACTTGATGAGATAATACAGAAATGTCAGATTTATATAACAAATTAGAAAGAATTGTTTCAGATAAATACATTTCTAATGATATTTATGTTCGCCATGCTTATTCAAGAACTGTTGATATTGTTTTACAAGGTGTTCCCGATATAGTAACTCTTCCCAAGGATGCACAAGAAATTTCTGAGATTTTAAAGGTGGCAAACCAAGAAAATATCCCTGTTATTCCTAGAGGTGGTGGTGTGGGTGAATTTGGTGGGGCTAAACCAATTGGGGATAATGGAATTGTTTTGGATACGAAACGGATGAATAATGTCCTAAATTTAGACCAAGAAAATCTTATTGTTACTGCAGAAGCAGGAATTTCATGGGGAAAACTAAATGACTATTTGTCTCAGTTTGGGCTCTATACAGGATGTATGGGCCCTGGATCAGGAATGGCAGCTTCAATTGGCGGGGGTGTTTCCCATCATTCAGTTGGAGGTGGTGGAGGTGCAAAATATGGTGCCTGTACAAATCAAGTAGTATCGATGGAAGTAGTTTTACCAACAGGAGAAATTGTTAATACTGGTTCTCTGACTAATGTTTTTACTAAATTTCCATTCATCCGGTATGGCAATGGACCAGATTTTACAGGACTATTTTGTGGTGACAATGGAATTTATGGAGTAAAAACCAAAATTTCACTACAAGTATTTCCACGTCCTCCCTTTGCTGCTTATAAGACCTATGCAATGCCTCGAAAGGCAAATGAAGTTTCAGCCCAAATTTTAACAGAAATACGGCAGAAAGGAATTGATGTCTACGATGTCATGTATATAATGGATCTTGTCGTAAGAATCGGTTGTGAACAAGGTTTATTTCCTATGTGGGAAAAATTGAAGAAAAAAAGAGGCGTTGTTTTTTATACTATCGAAGCAAATTCAGAAGAAGAACTAGAACAGAAGACTAAACAATTAGATAAAATATTTTTAAGTAAAAAAGCCGAAGATTTAGGTCCAGAGATTTCAGATGGAAATATTGCCAAATGGCATTATGCTGAGCAAGGACATTGGCAATTGTATCACAATTTATGGGGAATGGTACCTGGTTTAGAAGCTATAGTCACAGAATGTTTTACTCCTATTAATGTATATCCAGCTCTTCTGACAGATTTAGACCGATGGGATGTTGAAAATTCAGAAGATATGCAAAAATTTCTTGATATTACGGGTTTCAGACCAATAACAGGGAGTGGACCAATTTTATTAGTTGATGGTAATAATGTAGAGGTAACTTGTGGATTTGTCAGTTATGGAGGGTATTATGATGGAAAAATAAGAGAAGATTTTACAGAACTTAATCTTAAACTATGGAAGTCGATGATAGAAAGAGTAGCAAGACACGGGGTACAATATTATATGCTTGGTGATATTGGTTCGCGACATATGGTCGATATCGGAGCTTATTCATCAGAGTATTATAATTTTATGAAGTCAATAAAACAGGTACTTGATCCAAATATGATATTATCGAGAGGGAAATTCAACTTCGGAGGGAATAAAAGTGAGTAAATTAGAGAATTTGAAAAAGCAGTGGAAAGCTATTATGTCTTGTATGAATTGTGGAGATTGTGGATATGCTATAAGACC
>JBHLLJ010000052.1:0-21993 GCA_048885705.1 Candidatus Hermodarchaeota archaeon
CCCCCTAATTTGCAAATAACTGCCACTGATCCTTACTTTGATTCAGTATGGTATGTAGTGGATGGGATTAAGATTATGTTATCGAATGGAGTTGCTGAATCCTTAGATACATCTATATGGAATAACTTGCCTGATGAGGTTCCTTTCATTATTAATTTCTATACCAATGATTCAGCTGGGAATGTCAATAGTGATCATTCCTTAATGCTATATAAAGATGTCTCCGAGCCTTTACTAACTGTTGACATGCCCACTGATGATACCTATTGGAATGTTCCTCCTGATATTCAAGCAACTGGATCTGATCCTTATTTCGATTCAGTATGGTATGTGGTAGATGGGACCAAGATTATGTTATCAAATGCGGTTGCTGAACCCTTAGATACATCTATATGGAATTCTTTACCTGATGAAGCTTCATTTATAATATACTTTTATGCCAATGATTCGGCAGGGAACATTAATAGTGATAATTCCCTAATGATGTATAGAGATACTTCCAAACCCTCACTAGTAGTTAACATACCTGCTGATAATACTTACTGGAATATTCCTCCTGACATCCAGGTAACTGGATCTGATCCTTACTTTGATTCAGTATGGTACATAGTAGATGGAACCAAGATCATGCTGTCAAATGGGATTTCTGAACCCTTAGATGGATCTATATGGAATTCTTTACCTGATGAGGCACCCTTTACCATCAGTTTCTATGCGAATGATTCTGCCGGGAATATTAATAGTGATCATCTCTTAACGTTATATAAAGATATCTCCGAACCCTCGGTAATTGTTAATCTACCCATTGATGGTACATATTGGAATGCACCTCCTGATATTCAAGTAAGTGTGTCCGATCCTTATTTTGATTCGGTATGGTATGTAGTGGATGGAACCAAGATTATATTGTCAAATGGGATTTCTGAACCCTTAGATGGATCTGTATGGAATTCTTTACCTGATGAGGCACCCTTTACCATCAGTTTCTATGCGAATGATACTACCGGGAATATTAATGGTGATAATTCCCTAATGGTGTATAAAGATATTTCCAAACCCTCACTAGTAGTTAACATACCTGCCGATAATACTTACTGGAATACTCCTCCTGATATTCTCGTCACTGGATCTGATCCTTACTTTGATTCAGTATGGTACATAGTAGATGGAACCAAGATCATATTGTCAAATGGGGTTTCAGAACCTTTAGATACATCAATATGGGATAGTTTAACTGATGAGTTACCATTTACCATGAATTTTTATGCAAATGATTCAGCTGGCAACTTCAATAGTGATTATTCCTTAACGCTATATAAGGATGTCTCCGAACCCTCGGTAATTGTTAATCTACCTATTGATGGTACCTATTGGAATGCTCTCCCTGATATTGAAGTAACAGTATCAGATCTTAATTTCGATTCTGCGTGGTATGTAGTTGATGGTATTAAGATTATGTTGTCGAATGGGGTTGCTGAACCATTAGATTCCTATATATGGAATAATCTACCTGATGAAGGACCATTTACAATTAATTTTTATGCTAACGATTCTGCTAATAATATTAATGATGAATTTTCTTTTACTTTATATAAGGATGTTGTATCACCTGATATCACCATTACTACTCCAATCTTAAATGAACTATTTGGAGTTAAAGCACCTGGTTATGATATAAGTATTAATGAATTAAATCTACAAAATACTTGGTATTATCTGTATAATGGGACATTAACAAGTCAGAACATTCCTTTTACGTTTTTGATCGATACAACAGTTTCAGAAAACATTTGGGATATGTTTGGAAATGGAACAGTCACCATCGTTTTTAATGCAAATGACTCGGCTGGTAATTACGGCTTTGATTCAATAACCATCAGAAAAGATGTTGTTCCACCCTATATTTCAGTTAATTTACCAAATTCTAATGATTTATTCAGCCATAATTCTCCTAATTACAATGTAAGAATAAATGATATAAATGGGATTGATACTAGCTGGTATTCACTAAATTATGGAATTAACAATTATTTCACTTCCAATGGGTCAATCAGTCAAACTTTATGGGAAAACCTCGATAATGGGACTGTAACAATTCAATTTTATGCAAATGATTCAGTTGGTAATATTGGATATAATTCAATATTTGTTAGAAAAGATACTCTTCCTCCTGTAATTAACATCTATGAACCTAATCCTTATGATCAATATGGTACCAACCCTCCTGATTCTAACGTGGAATTTATTGACGGTAACCTAGATGCTACTTGGTATCAGTTAATCGGAACAAGTACTACTGATAATTATGCTTGGACAGGAATAATTGAAAGTTATATATGGAATCAAATGGGAAATGGTCTGGTTGTTATTCAATTTTATGCAAACGATTCTTTAGGTAATTTCGGTTCAAATTCTGTAATAATTCGTAAAGATACTGAAGCTCCAGACGTTACAATTAATAGTCCAGAGAATGATGATCTGTATGGATTTGTTCCACCAGAAGTTAATGTGGATTTTGGACCTGAAGTCATTGATCAATGGTATCAATTAATCGGCACAACAACTACAGCAAACTATTCATGGACAGGAACGATAGAACAATATGTATGGGATGAAGTTGGTAATGGGACCGTATTTATTTTCATTTATGCTAATGACTCATTAGGTAATATTGGTTATGATACAGTTATGCTTAAAAAGGATATTATTGAGCCTGACATAATAATAAATGAGCCACTGCCTAATAGTCTATTTGGGACAAAAGCCCCTTTATTGGAATTAGATATTAATGAAGGAAATCTTGATCAGACTTGGTATCAATTACTTGGAACAATTACAACAGATAATTATACTTGGAATGAAGTGATTGCGCAAAATTTATGGGATCAGATGGGTAATGGTACGGTAACAGTAATTTTCTATGCAAATGATACAATTGGTAATTTTGGTTCTGAATCAATAATACTTAGGAAAGATATTATCGCTCCACAAATTACTATAAGCCAACCTGATCCATATAGTTTATTTGGGACCGCACCTCCCGGAGTTACTGTAGAATTTTTAGATCCACATTTAGATTCTACTTGGTATCAATTAAGCAATGAAACTGTTTCAACTAATAATTACACTTGGGCAGGGACTATACATCAATCTGCTTGGGAACAAATAGGTAATGGCACTGTTAACATTATATTCTATGTAAATGATACTCTAGGTAATTTGAATTCTGATATGATTGTTGTTCGAAAAGACATTATAAAACCAACTATAATTATAAATAATCCAAATATGTATGAATTGTTTGGGAAAACTCCACCTTTGGCAATTGTAACAATTAACGATGCACATTTAGAAGCAGCTTGGTATCAACTAAGTAATGGAACTATAACTACTGCTAATTATTCATGGATGGGTATAATCGATCATATTATCTGGGATCAAATCGGAAATGGTACTGTAGATCTCCTATTTTATGCAAATGATTCAGTTGGAAATTTAGCATCTAAAACAGTAATCGTAAGAAAAGATATTATATCTCCTAAAATTACAATTATAGAACCAACTTCTTACGAGTTATTTGGAATAACTCCTCCTAATGTTGAAGTTGATATATTTGATCCGAATTTAAATACAATTTGGTATCAATTAACGGATGGAACGACATCAGATAATTATACTTGGTCTGGAAACATTGACCAAAATGCATGGAATTTGTTTGGAACTGGTTTGGTTAACATTGAATTTTATGCTAATGATTCTATAGGAAATTTGGGTTATAATTCAGTTACCATCAGGAAGGATTTAACAGCACCAGATATAACAATAAATGATCCTCAACCCTTCGAATTATTTGGAAAATTACCTTCTCCAGTGGATTTAAATGTACAAGATCCAAATTTAAATATGATATGGTATAAGTTATTTAACGCCACTAAATCGACTGCAAATTATACATGGATAGATAATATTGAACAATCTGTATGGGATGAATTTGTCTCAGGTATAATAACTATAAGATTTTACGCCAATGATACCTTGGGAAACCTAAGATTTTCAGATGTAACGATTATAAAAGATATAACTCCACCTTCTATAACAATAAACAATCCTGATCCTTATGAACTATTTGGCTTAACATCTCCAAAAATCGATATTAATATAATCGAAAGTAATCTTGATGACGTGTGGTATCAATTAACAAACGGAATTATAACTACTTTTAATCATACTTGGACGGGGAGTATCTCTCAAGCTGTATGGGACGAATTAGGTAATGGGACAGTTGATATCATCTTTTATGCAAATGATACGCTTTCTAATCTTGCATCTCGAATTATAACTGTGAGAAAGGATATTACTATTCCAAATATTTCCATCGATTATCCTTCACCTTATAGCTTACATGGTATCGTTCCTCCAGATATAAGTCTAGATGTGGATGACCCTAATTTAGATTCCATATGGTATCAAATTGATAATGGAACAAATACCACTGGAAATAACTCATGGACAGGAAATATTGAGCAAAGTATATGGAATGAGATAGGAAACGGTACTGCCACTATAATAATCTATGCCAATGATACAGTCGGAAATCTGGCTTCTGATACACTTATAGTAAGAAAAGATATAATAGCACCAGATATAACAATTAATAATCCAAATCCTTACGATTTATTTGGAATAATACCTCCCGTCACCAACGTAGAATTTAATGATCCACATTTATCTGATATGTGGTATCAATTAAGTAATGGAACTATAACGACCGTCAACAGTACTTGGACGGGAATTATAGAACAAAGTGTCTGGGAACAAATGGGAAATGGAACGGTTATGATAATTATATACGCCAATGATTCTCTAGGCAACATTGGGATTAATTCTGTATTAGTTCAAAGAGACGTAATTGCTCCAATTATAATTATTAATTATCCAGATCCTTATGATGTTTTTGGAGAATCTGCCCCAGATTTTGATATTATCTTTAATGATAAAAACCTAGATGAAGTATGGTTCCAATTGAAAAATGAGAGTGTAACGACTCAGAATTATACTTGGACGGGAATTTTAGAACAAAGTATCTGGGATGAGGTTGGAAATGGTACGGTTACATTTTTCTTTTACGCAAATGACTCAATGAGTAATTTCCGTTCCACAGAGATTATAATCATAAAAGATCTTAGTGCTCCATTAATTAATATTATAGAACCTGAAATGAATGCGATTTTTGGATATAATGCTCCAAACGTTAAAATTTATATTAGTAGTGTAGATGTATATAACTCTTGGTACATATTATTAGGAAATTCCCATAAGTATTATTTTACTAAAACTGATGGAATCACCATCCTTCCAATAAACCAAACAGCTTGGGATGAATTTGGAAATGGAACAGTGACCATTGAATTCTATGTAAATGATTCTGTTGGCAATATTGGTTTTGATAGTATTGATTTGAGAAAGGATATTTTTACCCCAGATGTAATAATAAATCTCCCCATTTATGAAGGTTATTGGAGTGATCCCCCCATACTAAATGTATCCTTTTTTGATCCAAACCCCGATAGTCTTTGGTATGAAATTGGACCATTTCACGGCAACTTGATAAATAACACCGAACAGACGATTGATCCTCTAATATGGGATAGCTTGGAGCAAGGTGAAAATCAGATTTTTATTTTTGCAAATGATACTGCAGGAAATGTTAACCATACATATGTATACACCATATATAAAGATACCCTGGCCCCATTAATAATTATTAATTCACCAATAGATGGGACTACAAGCAATTCTCCACCCGTATTTAATATTACTTGCTTTGATCCGAATTTTGATGCTCTGTGGTATGGAGATGGCATATTTAATATAACTTTAGCAAATAATACTGATCAGTTCCTTGATTGGGGAATTTGGCACTCTCTTCCCGAAGGTTTATATACAGTTTTAATTTATGCAAATGATACTTTTGGTCATCTTAATGATATTCATACACTAATCCTATACAAAGATACTGAAGCCCCTGATGTTAAAATTGACCAACCTTATAATCATACATATTTAAATCACCCACCTTTAATGTCTATAACAGCTTCAGATCCTAACTTAGATACTCTTTGGTATAGTTTTGGATCATATGATATACAAATAACAGATGTATTTCAAGAATTAAACGCTGAAATTTGGAATAGTTTAGATGAGGGCGCATTCCAAATTAATATTTATGCTAATGACACATTAGGAAATATTAATACAAATTATTCATTGGCGTTATATAAGGATACAATATCACCAAAAATCTTAATTAATTCACCATTAAATCAAACTTTCTGGAATACGAGACCACTCTTAAATGTCACAGCTTTTGATCCTAATCTAGAAAGTATATATTACGGATTTAGTACTTATTTTTACCCATTAGATAATAATACTCAAACACCTCTATCTTTATATATTTGGGCAAACTTACCAGAAGGAGAATTTCAAATCCAATTTTTTGCTGAAGATCTAGCAGGTAATCTTAACGATACGTATATATTAACTCTATTTAAAGACACTATAGAACCAAATATTATAATTAATTCTCCGTCACCAAATTCACTTTATGAGAAAGATGCTCCTGATTTTAATATTTCTGTTAGCAAATTCAATTTAGATAAAGTTTGGTATTCGCTAATAGGTTATCCAGAAGATTATATATTAAATGAATTTACTGGAACTATAAACCAAACAGCATGGGATAATTTTGAAGAGGGAACAGTCATTATTAGATTTTACGCAAATGATACTTCAGGAAATGTTAAAACACAAGATATTACAGTCAGAAAAGACATTATTGCGCCTACAATTAGGGTTAATCGACCAATTGATAGATCAGTTTGGGATTCCCCTCCGATTATAAAAGTGTATATAACCGACATGAATTTGGACAGTATTTGGTATACTATAGGAACTTCCTCCTCAAATCTAGCCAATAATATTGAACAACAATTAGATTATATGATTTGGGATAATTTACCTGAAGGTGAGTTCTATTTATATATTTCTGCCAATGATTCTCTCGGTAATATTAACAATTCTTTTTATTTAACACTTTATAAAGATACTTTAGCTCCTAATATTTCGATTAATTTACCTGTTCAAAACCAAGAAGTTGGAGAGACAGCTCCTCAATATGATCTTACAATTATGGAGGAAAATTTAGCTACTCTTTGGTATACTTTAGACGGGGGAATAACAAATAAAACTTTTACTCAAAGTCTCGGACAGATTGATCAACAGATTTGGGATCAAATTTGGGAATCTCATGCTGATGGTGCCCAAATAATCATTAGATTTTATGCCAATGATACCTTAAATCACCTAGGATACAAAGATGTGACAATTAGGATAAAAAAATCTGGATTATTCGAGTTAAAAAATCCGATAATGCTTTATACTAGTGGAATCTTAGTAGGTGTTTTGGGAACTGCTACTATTACTGTGAAAAATACTAAAAAATATAAAAGAATTGATAAAAAACAAAAAAAGAAAGTAAACTCTATATTGTATCTCTCCTTGCTGTTAACAGGTCTATTATTATTAACTGCCTTTATTTAAAAAAATGAATGAAATCTGATCAAAGTATAAAATTAATTAAATGAAGATAAAAGTTTTATATTTTGGTATCATAAGACATATTTGTCGAAAACTATAGCAAAAGTTTCAAAAAATTCCAATTTAATAATATAATTTTAACATGAGCAAAAATTATTCCTTAAAATGGCGGATTATACAAAAAAAAATTAGAAATTTGACTTTTTATTTCATCCTAATTATTTTCTTTGTAATATTCTGCAATGTCAAGCATTTTGAAATAAATAACTTTAATCATTATTCTGATAATAATATAACTTTACCAGGTCTTTTGAAAGATTTAAAAAGTAGTGATCCTTTATATAGGTGGTGGAATAGCTCATATAAATATCGAACTCCTATAAATATTAATAATAATGATTCATCACCTATTCCAAAGGGATATTCCATAAATATTTCTGTAAATACAATTAATTTTATTTCGACTGGACGGTTAAGAACTGATGGTAAAGATCTTCGTGTATTATGGTATAATTCCTCTAATGATTCCTGGTTAGAGCTTGATCGAATAAACGAGACAAAATTCAATAGTGTTGATACTCAAATCTGGTTTAAAACACAAACTTCAATTGATCCTGGTAAAAATGATAATAACTACTTTCTTTACTATGGTTATGAAGATGCAAATGACCCCCCATCTAATAAAAACAATGTGTTTGATTTTTATGATGACTTTACCCAACCTGATGGACTTGCTGAAGGCTGGACTCAAACAATGGGTTCATCTTGGTCCGTTGTAAATAATGAATATCGAGAAAATGAGGGTGTGAATAACCGAAGAACCATAGTAAATTTATATACGGTAGAAAACGCTTCAATTGATATTCGTCTCAAAAGTAGTGGTGGAACAAATATATGTTTAGGAGTAATGTTTCGGTATCTAGATAGTAATAATCTTTATGTTGCGGTTTTGGGTGGTTGGCAAAGTGAGGTCGGTTTTGGTAAATGGGTAAATGGAAACCTCCAAAAAATTGCTACTACTAACACTAGTAATAATTTATTAGTTTATGATCGTTGGTATGATTTAAAGTTAGAATTGTTAGGTTCTCAATATTTAATATATTTGGATGGGACACTAAAAATAAATACAACTGATATTGAACACCTTAATGCTGGTCAGGTTGGATTAATAACATGGACAACAAGTTCTACCTCATATTTTGATGATTTAAAGATTAAATTATTATTAGCTATAACACCTTCCGTAACTCTTGGAATGGAAGAAACGCAACCAATTTTAAATAATTGGTGGGATCTCTCCTATAAATTTCGAACACCTATACGAATAATCAATAGAGATGTGATACCTCTTCCAAAAGGATATTCCATAAATATTTCTGTAAATACAATTAATTTTATTTCGACTGGACGGTTAAGAACTGATGGTAAAGATCTTCGTGTATTATGGTATAATTCCTCTAATGATTCCTGGTTAGAGCTTGATCGAATAAACGAGACAAAATTCAATAGTGTTGATACTCAAATCTGGTTTAAAACACAAACTTCAATTGATCCTGGTAAAAATGATAATAACTACTTTCTTTACTATGGTTATGAAGATGCAAATGACCCCCCATCTAATAAAAACAATGTGTTTGATTTTTATGATGACTTTACCCAACCTGATGGACTTGCTGAAGGCTGGACTCAAACAATGGGTTCATCTTGGTCCGTTGTAAATAATGAATATCGAGAAAATGAGGGTGTGAATAACCGAAGAACCATAGTAAATTCATATTCAGTAGGAAATTTTTCAATTGAAATTCGCCTAAAAAACAGTGGCGGCACCAATTTTGGTTTAGGAGTAATGTTTCGGTATCTAGATAGTAATAATCTTTATGCAATTGCTTTAGGAGCTTGGCAACGTGAAGTAGGATTTGGTAAATGGGTAGATGGGAGTCTTAGTGCTGTTGCAACTACTAACACTAATCAAAGTGAGTTAGTTCCCGATCAATGGTATAATTTTAGATTGGATGTATTAGGTTCTCAATATTTAATTTATTTGGATGGTACATTAAAAATAAATACAACTGATACAGATCACCTTAGTTCTGGGGAGTTTGGGTTAATAACTTATACAACCAGTACAGTATCCTATTTTGATGATCTAAAGATTAAGCTTTTGGTTTCAAAAGTACCAAGTTTAATTCTTGGAATCGAAGAAACCCAAAGACCTCAATTTAATTATATAACTGAGAGTGCTGATCCCTTAGAATTAGGTGAGATCGAAATTCTCATAGTTAATATTACTGATCTTTCTGGTATTCAACAAACAATCATAGAAATTGATGATATAATCTACACTATGGATTATATTGGAGGTGACTTATGGCAGTTTGATTCTTGGATTCCATTAAAGACAGGTTATCATAATTATAAAATTTTTTGCCAGAATAATAACTTAAAATGGAATTCCATCACTGAATCGATTAATGTAATTGACACTACCTCCCCTTCATATTCAAATTTGATAGAGAATACAGACCCCTTAGAATTAGGCTCAACTGAGATAATTTCGATTGAGATATTTGATATATCAGGGATTAATCAAGTCTTAATCGAATTGGAAGGGATCAATTATACAATGATAAATATTGGAGGAGATACCTGGCAATATGATGCGTGGACACCTTCAAGTACAGGAACTTACCCATACACCATATATATGGAAGATTTGGAAAATAATTGGAATTCGGTATCTGATTCAATCGAAGTTGTAGATACTACTCCCCCATCATACTCCAATTTGGTAGAAAGTGCTGATCCTTTAGAATTAGGAGCTACTGAAATTATTAAAATCGATATACTCGACCTTTCAGGGATTAATCAAGTCTTAATTGAATTGGAAGGGATCAATTATACAATGGTTAATATTGGAGGGGATACGTGGCAATATGATGCGTGGAGTCCATCGACTACTGGAACATACTCTTATACTATATACATGGAAGATTTGGATAATAATTGGAATTCGGTATCTGAATCAATTGAAGTTGAGGATACTACTCCCCCTTCATACTCAAATTTAATTGAAAGTGCTGATCCCTTAGAAATAGGAACTACTGAAATTATTAAAATCGATATACTCGACCTTTCAGGGATTAATCAAGTCTTAATTGAGATTGAAGGGATCAATTATACAATGGTTAATATTGGAGGGGATACATATCAACATGATACCTGGACACCTTCAAGTACAGGAACCTATCCATACACTATTTATATGGAGGACATGAATGCCAATTGGAATTTAATTACTGATTCTCTTACAGTTATAGATAATGCACCACCATCGTACTCAGATTTGATAGAGAGTGCTGATCCGTTAGAACTAGGTTCGACCGAGATAATTAGTATAAATGTATATGATAGTATTGGTATCAACCAAGTTTTAATTGAGATTGAAGGGATTAATTATACAATGGTTAATATTGGAGGAGATACCTGGCAATATGATGGTTGGACACCTTTAAGTACAGGAACTTATCCATATACCATTTTTATGGAAGATTTGGATAATAATTGGAATTCAGTATCTGAATCAATTGAAGTTGTAGATAGTACTCCTCCATCATACTCCGATTTGGTTGAGAGTGCTGATTCGTTAGAACTAGGTCTAACTGAGATTATTAGTATAAACGTATATGATGTATCAGGAATCAATCAAGTCTTAATTGAGATTGAAGGGATCAATTATACAATGGCTAATATTGGAGGGAATACATATCAACATGATACCTGGACACCTTCAAGTACAGGAACCTATCCATACACTATTTATATGGAGGACATGAATAACAATTGGAATTCTGTAAGCAATTCAATTACTGTAACAGATACTATTCCCCCAGAAATTAATATATATGAACCAAACCCATATGACCGGTTCGGTATCAACCCTCCAGAAATTATTATAGAATTTATTGATTTTGATTTAGATGCTGTATGGTATCAATTGACCGACGGATCTCTATCAGGAAATTACACATGGTTGGGCAATATTGACGAGAACGTATGGGAACTATTTGGAACTGGTTTGATTATTATTAATTTTTTTGCCTATGATTCATCAGGAAATCTGGGTTCTGCATCCATAATAGTTAACAAAGATATAACTGCACCTGACATAACAATCAATTATCCTAATCCTTATGACATATTTGGAAAATTAGCACCTAATGTAAATATCGAAATAGAAGCTCAGGACTTAGATACAATCTGGTATAAACTATTCAACAGCACTCAATCGATTACTGATTACAGTTGGACAGGTTCTATTGAGCAATTTATATGGGATGAATTCAATTCAGGTATATTGACAATAAGATTTTATGCTAATGATACATTAGGGAATATCAGATTCTTAGATATCACTATTATAAAAGATGTGACTCCTCCAGTTCTAATATTCTATGAACCTAATCCATATAATTTGTATGGGGCATCTCCTCCTAGTATAGATATTTATATATCTGATGATAATCTGGAATCTGTTTGGTATCAATTATGAAATGGATTAGAAACTACCAAAAATTATACATGGTTTGGTAGTATACCACAAGATGTTTGGAATGAGCTAGGAAATGGTACAGTGGAAATAATTTTTTACGCAAATGATACACTTTCGAATTTCGCAACCCAGTCGTTAACTATTAGAAAAGATATTATCGTACCATTAATTATTATTAACTATCCGTCAAATAATACAGTGTATGGTAATACACCTCCTAATATCGGGTTAAATGTGGATGAACCAAACTTAGATAATACCTGGTATCAAATCAAAAATGGCACTATAACAATTGGGAATTACTCATGGAAGGGAATAATAGAACAAAGTATATGGGATGAGCTTGGGAATGGGACACTCACCATAATTTTCTATTCAAATGATACTGTAGGTAATTGGGGAATTAATATTTTAATGATAAGAAAAGACATTATCGCACCAAAAATAACAATAGAAAAACCAGAACCAAATGATTTAGTTGGGAAATCGCCACCTATAATTGATGTGGAATTTTATGATCCTCATTTATCCCATATGTGGTATCAATTAAAAAACGGAACAATTATTACAATTAATTATACCTGGACAGGATTAATTGAGCAAAGTATATGGAACTTGTTTGGAAATGGAAGTATTATTATAACTTTTTATGCTAATGATTCTCTGGGGAATCTTGGAATTGAATTTTTGCAAATCCATAAAGATGTTATTCCCCCTAAGATAATATTTGATTATCCGAATCCTTATGATATATTTGGAAAAATTGCTCCAAATGTTAATGTAATAATTGATGATAAAAGTCTTAAGAATATATGGTATCAACTCAAAAATGGAAGCTATACCACACAAAACTATACTTGGACAGGAACTTTAGACCAAATCGTATGGGATAAATTAGGAAATGGTACTGTGACGATTATTTTTTATGCTAACGATTTAATGGGAAATCTTGGTTATGCAGAAATCACTGTCCTAAAAGATATTAGTGCTCCAATTATTAATATAATAGAACCTGAGAATTTTACTATTTTCGGTCAATCACCTCCCGAATTTAAAGTCTATATCAGTGGTGTTGATATCCATAATTGTTGGTATACTTTAGTTGGGAATAAGTATTTTTTCACAAGATCTAATGGAATCACCATAATTACCATTAATCAAACGAAATGGGATGAATTTGGAAACGGAACATTAATTATTGAATTCTATGTAAATGACTCTGTAGGTAATATTGGTCTTAATATAATTAAATTAAGAAAAGATATTATTGCTCCAGAAGTAAAAATTAATCTGCCAATATTTGAAGGGTATTGGAATAAACCTCCGATAATTAATATATCCTACTTTGATCCTAACTATGACTCATTGTGGTATAGAATAGGTACTACTAATATTATCTTAACTAATAATACAGAACAAGTTATTGATCCCGTTATTTGGTATAATTTGGAACAAGGTGAATTTCACCTTTACATTTTTGCGAATGATACCGCAGGGAATATCAATAACACTTACAGCTACACACTCTTTAAAGATACATTTGCACCATTAATCCAAATTAATTTACCCTTAAATAATACATATAGCAATGTACCTCCAACATTTAATATTAAATGCTATGATCCAAATTTTGACACTCTTTGGTATGGTGATGGAAATAATAATATCACACTTATTAATGGTACTAATCAATTACTTGATTGGGCAATTTGGAATAATTTACCTGATGGAAAATATCAATTAATAATATATGCAAATGATACCTTTAGTCATCTTAATGATATTTTTATACTTACCCTTTATAAAGATACAACTGCCCCAGAAATAATAATAAATTTACCGAATAATAATACAATATATAATGAACCTCCATTTCTCGACATCTATGCTATTGATCCAAATTTACAAACCCTTTGGTACCAAATTGAAGAATTTTCAGGTGTTTTGGAAAATTATGTGGGGCAAAAAATCGATCAAACAATATGGAATATTTTACCGCAAGGAGAATTCCAATTATATATTTACGCTAATGATAGTTTTGGTTATTTAAATAATTCTTTCACCTTAACCCTTTATAAAGATACTTTAGCTCCGAGCATTGTAATTAATCTCCCTCATAATGAAACTTATTGGAACTCAAGACCAAAAATAAACATAACAGCTTATGATCCTTACTTAGATAAAATATGGTATAAAATTGGAACAGTATATTCATGGCTTGAAAATAATACTGAAACTCTTATTACAGATTATATTTGGTCTAGCTTACCAGATGGGCAATTCATTATTGAAGTTTATGCAAATGATTACCTAGGTCATATTAACGACACATACAAACTGATTTTATACAAAGATACAAGTGCCCCAGAAATTACAATATATACACCGATTAATAACACATTTTATAATCAGCCTCCAATCCTCGATATTTATATTTTTGAACCAAATCTGCACACTCTATGGTATGAAATTGGAGATTTTACTGGAATTTTACAAAATTCTATAGGAAATGAAATAGATCAAATAGTATGGAATAATTTACCACAAGGAGAATTTCAATTACATATTTGCGCTAATGATAGTTTTGGTTATTTAAATAACAATCTTATATTAACACTATATAAGGATACATTAGCCCCAAGTATAATTGTTAACCTGCCAGTTGAATACCAAGAAGTCGGAGAGATTGCTCCATATTTTAACCTTACCATTATTGAAGAAAATCTAGATACTCAATGGTACACTTTAGATGGTGGTTTAACCAATTATACATTTATTAGTAATATTCAACAGATTGATCAAGAACTGTGGAAATTAGTCTGGAGATCCAGTTCTAATGAAGATCTAATAATTATTACATTTTACGCTAATGATACATCAGGTCAACTTGGCTTTAATAAAGTTGTAATTCGGATCATGAAACCAACTGAATTATTTGAATTAAATAATCCAACAGCTTTCATTTATACAGGAGCTACAGGAGGAATTTTAGGTATTACTATAATTATCGCAAAATCTAATAAGAAATATAAAAGAATGGATCAAAAACAAAAAAGGAAACTTGATTCTATATTTCTCCTTTCTTTGACGCTTATTAGTCTATTGTTATTATCTTACCTTATTTGACACTGTTTTGATCACTAAAAGAAAAAAAGAAAAAAAAAAGGTGACAAGAGACCGATGATCGAGGTCAATTCTCAAGAGAAGAACAAGATCGATCACCCAGCAATCTTAAAAGCGTTTCTAAACATTCTTACATTCAACCGGCGATGTAATTTTTATCGGGTGTTGGGGACTCCGGAAACATCAATTTTATGGACCAATAATTCCTCGAAGGTTTGGGAGGCACAACCATGCCATGTAGTGGAAAAGTCAACACTTACCCATTTATCTAAATCGGCTGGTCCGATTCCGCAAGGAATGTGATTGCTATCAAGCTTGATCATTCCTGTACCAGGAATTGGCTCACCTGTTTGCTCATCCAATAAATCTAAACTATCATCAACATTGAAAGTTCCAGTATATACCATTCCTAGACATGGACACGTGTCATCAACTAAAACACCAGCATCCCATACAATTTCAATATTTTCTGGGAATTGTGAAACTTGAGTTACTTTTTCTTGGAAAATTGTAAGGTAACTGACACCTGGATAATAACATCCAGTGACTGTAACTGTGATTCCCCAAAGGGAAACATCAGCATCTTTTATACATAGAGGGAATACATAAGCTGAATCGTAAATCGAAGATCCTTCCACCCATGGTAAATCTAATATCATATAGAATGTTCCGCATGCAGTATCAAGTCCATTATATTCTGCACAACAAAGGAAGCATTGTGAAGGTAGATTACATCCACACCAAACAGAATTTATTTTAACATTCACCCATTTACCCCAATATGTATTCATATCACATGGGGGATGATTGCTAAAGAGTTTAATGCAGGTATCCCATTTTTCCCAAGTACAAGGACTTGTCTTTTTCTCTACCTTGCATACTTCAACTGCAAAAGTTCCTTTCCATACGGTTCCACATTCACATGCACTTGGATCAGTAGTTGGTACCCAATTATTTGGATCATTTATATCAAGCGAGATTCTATATTGATTGAAGCAACCATCTTGCCATAATGTAATATAATGTCCACAACATCCACCATCACCTTCCAAGTCTCCTATCATGCATGGGTGATAGCCTCCACAAGAATCAACTATTATCTCAAAGTAATATCCTTGATCAAGACCGATACAGAGTGGGAATTCACCCTTTGGTGCTGGTCCATCTATATCAACAACAACTGCATTAGATCCATCCCTAAAGGTAAAGTCATCAACAGTTAGTGATCCTGTTGCAGTATCTAAGCCAACCCATTCCCTTATTTTTGGTACTGGTTCGTGATTAATATCTCCACAATCGGGGGTAATAAAACTTCCATTAAAGGAGGTTTGAAACCCATTTTGCTCATTGATTGCATTGCCCCAACATCCGATGAGAAAGGCCATAAAAATTGATAACAGTACAAATACCAGAATCCCAGCAATAATGCTAGAATACCTTTTATTGCTGTTAACTAATTTCATTGGCTTTTTTTTCTATTTTTTTTTCATCACCTTTGAATTTCATATTTATTTGTGACTTAGAAGTCACATAAAATATTTGGATAAATACAAATTTAAATTTTTCCCAAAAATTTACTTTTTTGTTAAATAGTTGTCTAATTGAATGTAACCCAAATTACATTAAACGTTTAAATAACAAGTAGGTTAAAATTAAATTGAAAAAGAAAAAGACTAGAATTGAAGATTACTAAGGTTTTGATCTCTTATAGAAATTAATTGTCTTAAAAAATTGACCTCTATATTCACCTTCTAAACCAATAAAATCAGCAAATAAATTGCAGTCAATTATTCTAATATTTTCTTTATACAGGATATTAATTTCTTCGGGTGGAGAAAAAGAATGCCTATTTTGGAATGTCGAGGGCCAATCTATCCCAATAATGAAAGTTATTATACTTGAATTTTGGAGTTCCTTACAAATATCTATAATAGAATCATATGATAAATCACTAGTATAAACAAGCTGTATCGCTGTTACGTCTGATAAGTTTTCTGGATACAGACCAAGTTCTCTTACTAATTCTAATCCATTTTTGGGATTTGTTAATCGATGTTGTAAAAATTTTGTATCATTTAAAAGCCAACCATTCAATATCCTTTGACCATTGCTATGTATTTGAGAATCCATATAATACTTTACTCGTATACTGTCACAGAATTTTGTTAACAATTCGTTAATAGAAAATGTAATAAAGGAAGCTCTTTGCTCTCTGACTTTAAACGCCTTTGATTTCATGTTTGCATAATACTTTGTATTTTCTGCTTCAGTCATAGTACCTCTTTTAAATAATTGATTAGATAAGATTTCACATTCCTCATATAATTCCGCTGCTCTTGCGTAATTACCATATTTAACAGCCCTTTCTGCAGCTTTTTCTGTCTGTTTCTTTTTAATAATAAGATCCTTAATTTCGCTTTTGAGATATTTGGTTTCAAACTGTGTATTTAATTTTTTAGACATTCCACTTATTATTTTTTTGCCTGCTACAATGCTAGGTACTGCAACGATAGCTCCGATTATTATCACTGCCCATATAATTGGAGGTAAATTTAATATAAGATTACTGTCTTTCTCATTACCAGGCGAAATTACGGTAAATGTCCCTGTGGCAGATTCACTTTGAAGACCCACTCCATCAATTTGATATAAGAAGAAATAATATGTTCCTAAAGGGAAAAATACTTCTAATTCATAATAACTACTTTCAGGTCCAATATTTTCTATTTCAATTTCAAAAATATTTCCTGGGGTAATTATTGGATATGATTCATTGTCAATTATTAACCTATAATACAATATCCCAGATAGATCATTCCCATCTTCCCAGTTAAATGTTATCGTACCACTAACTTCTCCACTTGGATAATCTATTAATCTAGGTGCTTGAGGTGATGTAGTATCTCTAACTTCGATTGAATCACTTACTGATATCCAATTATTATTTTTATCTTCTACATGAATAGTGTAATTACAATTTCCTATAATTGATGGGGAAAAGTCTTTATATTGGTAAGCGTCTCCACCGATATCAGTCATATAATCGGTTAATCCTTCATATTCAATTAACACATGATTTATTCCGGATATATCAGTTGTTTTAATCATAATGGTTTTAGAATTTCCTAATTCTAAGGGTGCTGTATTGTTGGTTAAAAAGGTGAGTGTAGGTGGAGTTGTATCTACCACCCTGATCGAATCACTAATAGAATTCCAATTATTATAATTATCTTCCATGTATATGGTGTATGGGTAAGTTCCCGTAGTAGAAGGCGTCCATGAATCATATATCCACCATAATCCAGTATATATTCTCATCGAATGGTTGACGCCTTCAAATTCAATTAGCACTTGTTTAATTCCGGTAGAATCAGAGACTTTAAGTCCAATTTGTACGGTGTTGCCCAATTCTAAAGGATCCGTGATTTCCGTCAAATCTGAAAATGAAGGTGGGATATTATCAGTAATAACTTGGATTGAATCACTTACGGAACTCCGGAAATTAAGATTATCTTCCATAAATATGGTGTAAGGGTAAGTTCCCGTAGTAGAAGGTGTCCAAGAATCGTATTGCCACGTATTTCCACCAATATTAGCCATCGAGTGATTTGATCCCTCAAATTCAATTAACACTTGTTTGATTCCGGAGGGGTCAGTTACATCAATTGAAATTATCTCTGTGTCGCCTAACATTAATGGGTCAGCACTTTCAATTAAATTTGAGTACGTAGGCGGAGTATTATCAGGACCAAAAATATTGCTAGCGTCGATTCTGCCCCGCCCATAATAAGGATCAAAGCCTGGATCACCCAAATCTAAAGCAGAATTATAAATTGCGGCTTCAATCTGACTAGCACTATAGCTAGGAAATGCGCTCTTTATCAGAGCCGCAAGACCTGAAACATGAGGTGCTGCCATGGATGTACCAGATGCTAACATATAATGAGTACCTTTAATTTCATATGGAACTGTTGAGGTAATATCAACTCCAGGGGCTGAAACATCAATCCAATCACCATAATTTGAAAATGATGCTTTATTATCATTTTGATCAGTAGCACTCACAGCAATCACTCCTGGATATGCTGCTGGATAGTGTAAAGACTCTGAATTAGAATTACCAGCAGCAGCTATTACCATTACATCATGATCTATTGCATATTCAATTGCTTCAACTAAAGTTACTGAATATGAAGTCCCACCCCAACTACAGCTAAGAATATCGGCGCCCATATCCACAGCATGTCTTATTGCTAAACTACTATCTGAAGTTGAACCTGATCCAAAAGAATTAAACGATTTTTCTGCAAAAACAGAAACATTAGCCATTCCTGCTACGCCAATTGAATTATTGATTATCGCTGCTACTGTGCCAGCACAGTGAGTCCCGTGATAATGGTCATCATTAGGATCATCATCATTATTAACCCAATCGTATCCTAATGCCAAATAGTTAACGTTTAGGTCTGGATGTGTATAATCAATTCCAGTATCTACAATAGCGACAATTACATCATGGGATCCTAATTTATATTCCCATGCGGATTCCATCCCAATAAGAGGTAAATCCCATTGATGGCTAGCATAATGTTGGTCATTAGGAGTAAAATCAAGTTCCATATAAAAATTAGGTTCTAGATAGGAGATCTCTGGAGTGTCTTTTGATTCTGGTATAAATTTTCCGATGTTATCTAGTGGGACATAAACAATGCTCGCATTATAGTATGAAATTTCTTCAAATAATTCAATATTATATTTTGAGATCAATTCAAGTGTCTGTGTTGAAAACCCCATATTGTCTCTTTTTACGATAAACTCGATTTTGTTATCTTCTCGAATTTTAACTAAAGCACTATCAGGATAGGAAATGAGATTGTCTAAATTGGAAAGATTTGGATTATTGGCAAGTACTTCACCCCAGTTAATAATATTGCTTTGTAAGTTTATTCCAACTTCCTCATTTATATTAATTCCTTTTGGTTCTACATATGCTATTGGGAAAGCGCGATTTTCTTTTACATTTGAGTATAAATAGTTAAATAAACATAAATTGAATGAAATTAGAATTAAAATGACCATTATTATATACTTCAATTTAAAATTTTTCTTTCTAAATAACACTATTACCATTATTTTTCCCTAATTTAAACTGGTTAATTGTGGGATAATTTAAACTCATTCTCCCGTTAAATCCCCATGATTGAAATGACTTTTTATCGATGTCGCTAATGACGAACCAAAAGTCACTTATAATATATCCCCTTTCTTAAATTAAGAAAAATAATTACCATATTTAAATGTTTACTTTGTCCTAAGACAAAAGGGAAAATCTAAAACCAAGGACCTATTAAGAATCTTTCAACGTATATTAATCTATTGTCTAAATCAATAAATTACATATTTCACAGGTTTTACTGAGTGTTTTTGAAAAGCAATAGCTTCCTTTTTTTTAAAAGAATATCTCCGATTAAACGATGAATAGAGAATTTTGTCGCGTTTAATAAGGAATTTTAGGAAATTTAATATTAATATTGTTTAAATTTTCCATCAAATAATATACGAAAAAGTATATTTTGATGAATTTCTATTTAAACCATATAAACATAATTCAACCATTTTGTCAAAACAAAAATATTTTTTTTAAACCGTATATTAAATGTATTTGAACAAAATTCAATGGTATTTTCGTCATAAACAAAAACTATGTTGGAAGATCTAATTAATATCAATAAAGAATCAATCGATAGATTGAAAAAAGCTGGAATAGATAGTATTGAAAAATTAGCTTTAAAGAAAGTTGAAGATTTGTTAAAAATTCAAGGATTTACTATCATGTCAGCAGTAACCCATATCCAGGAGGCGATTGATTTTCTTAATAGTAAAGACGAAGAAGCCATTGTTAAAGAAGAAGAAGCTATTATTAAAGACGACCCTCATAAAACATTAAAACATTTATCAACCAATGTATTGAATAAACTAGACTTAGAGGAATCAACAGTAAAAAATGGTCCTCAGAAAGCAAAACCAGCACAAAAGTCTATAGAAAAGAAAACACCAGCAAAAAAGCCTATAAAAAAGAAAAAAAAAGTAGAGGAGTCTGTAAAAAAGAAAAGACCAGTACAGAAGGTTATAGAAAAGAAAGTCCCAACACCGAAGCCTGTAAAGACGAAAACAATGACAAAGGAACCAAAAATAGAATTAGATATTGGTTATATAAAAGATCTCTTTCCAGAAGAAATTGTTATGAGAATTAGATTTCTCCATTTTAAATTAAAGAAATTGGAATTTGCTCTTGAAAAACCTAGTGAAAACGTATCTTATGATGATTTAGGACTTATTTCTGAATACATAGATCTTATAAATATAAATTATAAAACTAAAAATCAAAATTTGGTTATAAAAGAACTAGCCATTGCAACCTCATACTTCGATCCTATTGATAATTGCGAGATCGAGATTTATGATCTCATGTTCGAATCTGCTCGAGCTTGCTGGGTAATAGCAAGGTTATATGCTAATCTCTCCAAAAAATTTGAAAAATTGGAAGATTTGGACAATGCCATAATATCAATGATAAAAAGTAGCAAGATGTATAAATCAGCTGCATGTTTTAGTGCTGCTGCTGTGTATCAAAACAAAATAGGCAAAAGTCTAGAACCAAAAAATTTGGAATTTGAATCTGAACAGAGCAGAATTTTTGCCCAAAGTATTGTTGCTAAAAA
>JBHLLJ010000053.1:0-21488 GCA_048885705.1 Candidatus Hermodarchaeota archaeon
TACCAAAGGATGAGGATGTTTGATAGATTTATAAAAACTAAATTATTAAGAAAAAAATACGATTATTATCTTCCAGGCAAAATTGAAAGATAAATAATAAGGTATAACCTTTTCTATTTCTCTCTTGTAGTAACCCATTTACTTTTGCATTTTTCAGAGCAAAAAACATGAATAGTAGTAGGTTCATCAATATCAAAATGTTGAACTTTTGCCCCTCCAATGATTTCTTGTCCACATTCTTGACATTTCACTTTGGCCATTTCTACCACTATTAAAATTTTTAAATTATTAATTAAATTTTGCTCTAATAAATCTTGATAATAGCAAAAATACAAATATTTTCATGTCATTACAAAATTGTATCGGGCTAAAAAAATGGTTATGAATATGACTTATAAACCAAAAATATATTTCACATCCAATGTTTTCTCATATAAGGAAATTGGATCTAATGAAAAGATTTTTGAATCTTTACGCAAAAGCATTAAGGATTTATGGCATCAATTAGATAAGATTTCTGAAATTAAAATATTTAACGGGAGATTTCCTACAGAAGAACAAATCAAATTCGACCTAGAAACTTTTAATCCAGATATTTTGGGTTGCCATTTAAGCCATAGTATATCATCAGAAATCTTAAAAACCTCAAATATTTTTACAGTTTCCACATCAACAGTAGGGTATGACCATATCCAAAGAACTAAACAAGATGATATATTAATCACTCATACTCCAGGAGTTCTTCATGAAACAGTAGCCGATTACACTGTAGCGATAATCATGGCAAATTTAAGGAATCTAATTGATCTTCACGATTATGTATGGGATAATAAATGGAATTCTGAAGATAAATGGGATTTAGACAAATCTCTTTCATCAGTTATCACTGATCAAACACTTGGTATTGTAGGGTTAGGTGAAATCGGAAAAGAACTAGTAAAAAAATTGTACCCTTGGGGAGTTAAAATCCTTTATAATGATACGAAACAAAACAAAGATTTTGAGAAAGAATATCCATCAATCGAATATAGAGAAAATGTCGAAGAAATCTTTAGAACTTCAGATATAATCAGTTTACACATTCCTTTGAATGAGAGTACAGAAAATTTAATTAATCGAAACTTACTAAAATTAATGAAAAAGGATTCTCTACTTGTAAATACTGCCCGAGGAGGGATTCTAGAATTAGATACGTTACTGGATATGCTAGAAAAAAAGGAACTTAAAATAAATTTTGTATTTGATGTGTTTCCAAATGAACCAATTGATTCCTTAACTCTTAATCGTATTAAAAAAATAAAAAGTGATCAGTCAGACATAAGAATGATTCTTCTACCCCATAATGCTTCAGCTGATGCAAACACACGAGCTCAAATGAATATCCTTTTTTTAAAAGATATAATTAATATTATAAAATCTTCTTCTATAGAGGATCTAAAAGAAGTTCACTTTATTCCAGAACATAAAGACAAATTAATAGATAATAAATGGAGAATTTATAATTATTGGAGAAAGAAATGATAAGATCATTTATAGCTATCGAATTAAAGGATAAAGGTACAATCGAGAAAATAAACTCATTTTCTCAAAGATTGAAGCAAAACCAACCAAAAATTAAAAGTGTAGAGTCAGAAAATCTTCATATTACCATGAAGTTTTTAGGAGATATACCTGAAAATTTAGCACCTAAAATTTATGCCATCTTAAAAGAAGAAATTAATGAAAAACTGTTTCAAGGCAAAAATATGCAATATTTTTTGAAAGGTGTTGGTCAATTTAACAACTTTTCAGTTCTATGGATAAAACTTATAGGTGATATCCAATTCTTACAAAAAATCAAAGACTCAATTGAAGATTTATTATTTAGTAAATTAAAAATAGAACATGATAAAAGACCTAAATTCAAACCTCATTTAACTATTGGGAGACTTAAAAAAGGGAAAATAAATTATAAAACTTTTGACACACTTAAGAATTTAATTAATGAGAATAAAGATTTGGAGTTTGGAGTTTTCAATATTGCACAAGTCAAGTTGAAGAAATCACAGCTCACTCCAAATGGACCAATTTATTCTGACTTGGTATATTAAATGCAGAAAACAAAACGAATTAAAGCGATTGTGTGGGATTTAGATGGCACATTAATACATTTTAAAATTGATTATTTGAGAGCTCGCAGAGTTTCTATTAAAATTTTAAAATATTACGGAGTTCCTAAACACTTCCTTACTGTAAAAATCTCAATTTTAGAAAATATGAAACTTGCCCGGGAATTTTTCGAAAAAGAAGGTTTCTCTAAAGAAAAAATAGATAAAATAATAGAAGAAGTTGATATTGAGATTGAAAAAATAGAATTGGAAGCCGCTATCAATGCTAAAATGATAGATGGAATAAATAAAGTTTTAGAATTTGCACAACATAAAAATCTCAAACAGGCCATTTTTACTTTTAATACAAAAAAGAATGCTGAAATTTCTCTTAAAACTGTAAATTTATTACATTATTTCGATGTTATTTTAGGTCGAGATAATGTAACTAATCTAAAGCCGCATCCAGATCATTTAATTCAAATATGTAATCAATTAAACATAGACTCTAATGAAATAATAGTAATTGGAGATAATGTTCGTGATATTGAGGCAGCTATAAATGTTGGGGCTTATTCAATAGGTGTTCTTACAAATTTAGCAAATATTGAAAGCCTCCAAATAGCAGATAAAGTAATTAAAGAGAACGAAATACCCTTAAAACTGATAGAAGAAATTGAGAAATTTATAAATTTATAAAATCATAATTTCATCTATAAAATAATAAATAAAATAATAAAAAAACTAGAAAAACTATTTTAGAATAATTACATTTCAAGGTTTAAGTCAAAATAATGAAAGTTGAGTATTATTTAGATATTTTAAAACCTCATCAGCCCGGCATTGATTTATTAGCTCGTACCTTGCTGAATATTAATGGAGTAACAAAAGTTCGAATTAAAGTTGATGAATTAGATCAAAAGACAGCATCTTTACATGTGAATATTGAAGGGGTTAATATTTCACTCGAAGAAATAACAGAGGTTTTAGGATCGATGAACTGTGCGCTCCACTCTGTCGACGAAGTTATTGTTGAAGAGAGAGATTAACATCAAACTCTACCAGATCGCCAAACAGGAAAATCATTAACATTATTGTTCCCTATAAGGCGTTCTTTTCTTAATTATATCTTTACTCTAAATTTTTTTTTAATAATTGGATTATCCAAAAAAATAAAAACTAGTTCTACTCAATTTAATCTAAATAAGTTATAATTTATTGAGATGCAAGATCCGAGTATAATTAAAATTATTCAAGAGGAAGGAGAGATCAATGATGAATTAGATTTTGCCTTAATGAATTATTTACTTCAAAATCGGGGGCCTGGTTTTACTGCTTGTCAACCTTCTTTAGTGGAACTTGAAGGGGGTAAGAAAGCTATCAAAATGAATATAGATCACACTTTTGTCGATAAAGATAACAAATTACTGGGTTTAGGAATTGTTGGAAAAATATATATTGATTTAGATTCTCTTCAAGTAATTTATTGTACTCCTCTTAAAGATTTAGAGAGCAATATCAAAGTATTAAAATCTGCTGGAATTGAACCACAACCTAGACCTAAAGGAAAATATTAATTTTAATCTCATTCAATAAAAGCAAAAAGATATTTATCCTTGGAAAAAAATATAAAATTCACTTCATACTAATCCTTATTGAATTATAATGTCAAGCAAAGAGAGTAAAATCAAAAATTTAATCCAAGATTATTTGTTAGATGAAGGATTATTACGAGAAAAGCTATCAGATCCTAAACTAGATTTTGGTTTTCGATTCATATTTCCTCCTGGACAGGATCCATTAGGACGACAGGTGGGTAGAAATATGGTAGTTTTGCGACCTAAAAATAAAAACTTAATTATTGTGAGTTTAGGCATTCAAATTTCAGAACTTCATATAAACGCTTTGAATTCGTTAGAAGAGAATAAAAAAATAAATTTTTTCATGGATTTACGAAAATTTTTTCTTTTAAAAGATGTTTTTTTTCGAATAGATATAAAAAATCACAGATATGAAATATTAGATCAATTTTTTCTTGATAACAATGAAACATTTTCTAAGAATACTTTTTATAAAACCGTTCAAAAAGTGTTTAATTGTGGTGCTTATAGTAACATAATATTAACAGAATATTGTGCCGGTAAGATAAAACCAGAAGATTTTTTGAAATCTAAAGAATTCGATTCAGACTCTAACTTTTCTCTTTATTCATAATCATCGTTTTAAATTTAGAGGTGAATTAAGAATTTTTAAAAAATGGTTACAAGCGCTTGGAAAATTAGATTATGTTCAAGGAAAGACAAGGCCTAACGTGGATTGCATCCTATGTGCCGTGAGAGATAATGATGAAAGAGTAATCACTCTAAAGCTTTATGAGGATGAGATTTGTTTTGTGGTGCTTAATCTTTATCCATATAATCCCGCCCATTTACTGGTTGCTACCACTAAACATAAAACAAAATTTCTTGATCTTACCAGAGCTGAGATTCTACATATATTTCGTACTATTCAAGGATTACAATTATTAATAAATGATTTATATAATCCTAAAGGTTATAACATAGGTATAAATCAAGGAGGAGATGCGGGAGGTAGTATTGAACATTTACATTTCCACATTATACCAAGATATGGTTCAGAACTTGGATTCATAGATATAGTGGCCCAAACACGTGTATTACCAGAAGGATTAGATGATGTTAAAAAGAAGTTAGAAAATAATATTAACAAGTTTCTAACTAAAGAATTCTTTGAGAACTATTAACAAAATATAAGAAAAAAAAAATCTTTAATTATAAAAATCTGAATGATTTATCTTGTTGCGTTTCGTATATCTGCAGCAGTAACTCTTTTGCGTTTATCAGCTTTACAAATCTTAATTGCATCTTTTGTGGCATTAGCTGCCGATTTCTCTAAAAAGTCAATTAATTTATCAAGAGCCTCAGCTGCAACTAAATCAGCACCTTCTTTTTTCATTAATCTTCTAATAGGTGCCTTTGCAATATATCCTTCAGCTTTCTTTTTTACTGGAGCTTTCTTTTTAGCCATGATTATTCCTCCACAATTTAATTATTTTGGTTTGTTTTTTAAATGTTAATTAAGTATAACTACACATTTCTATTATATAAATGTTATGATTGGAATCAATATTGGTATGAAAGAGCAATAAGAGATCATATTGAATCGAAAATTAGATCGTTTTATTAATTTGATATTAATTTTTCCGACTAAAAATAATTTTTAATTTTTATTTAATAAAGCCATCGTTTCTTTAGTTTTTGAATTTTTACTATTATTACAATTCCAATTGATCCAGTTGATAATTTATTAATCATTAATTAAATTATGATAAGTTTTAAGGAATTGAGAATTACGAAAATATTAAATTTGACCTTCTAAAGACTTGAATTTTAACTTTTCTTTTTTTTTTGCTCCTATTAAAATTATCAATAAGGATTTCTATGAAAAATTAAATAAGATCATTTTTTTTAATCTTTTATTAGTACATAACGTTTTAATAAAGAATTACAAATACTGAGAAAACCTCAAAAAATATTTTCTTAAGATATTTTCCAAATCTAAAAATTAAAATACTTAATGTTGAATTAGAGTATTAAAAAAAAAATTTACATTTTATCCTTAGTCCACAATTTTTTATGTCGAAAATGAATGACTTAGATGAATCTGAAATTGAGGAATCACTCCAAACATTGGGTTTTACCAAAAATGATTCAAAGGTCTTACTTACCTTATGCAAGTTCAAGATCTTAAGCCCAGCCGATATTGCTAAATACTCAGGTGTAGATCGCGCAAGGGTGTATGATTCATTAAATCGATTAATAGAAAAGGGTTTCATCCAAAAAGAGCCAATTAAAAGAGGAGCAAACTATCAAGTTATTCCAATAGAAAGAATCTTTAAGACAATCCGTGAAGAATATAAAGAAAAGATTAAGGATACCCTAAAATTAGAAAAAGTAATAAGTGACTTGGAAATCGATAAAGAAGAATCAGAACCTAGAGTCTGGTCGATTAATTCACGATCGAAAATTCGTAAAAAGATTAAAGAATTAATAATTTCCGCTGATGAAAGGATTTTTTTTATTATTACTCCTGATTTACTTATGCAGGAATTAGGAGGCTATGACTGGGTACTTAAAGAACTTTGGAATAAGAAATTCTCTTCTGACATTGAAATTGTAATTGCTATAAAATATAATGAACTTTTAAAAGAAGAAATTAAAAAATTATTAAAAATATCGATAAAAATTCATTCAATTGAAGGAGATAGCGTTATACCATTCGGATTATTAATAACTGATAATCAATTTCTACTTACCACTTTAGATAGTGTAAGAGAGGCACCAGAATATACTTCAGGCTTATGGCTAGAGAATGGAACTTCGAAACAACTTGTAGGATATGAGCATTTATTTAAACATTTTATAACAAGTGAATGTAAATTAATACAACTTACACCTGCTAAAAATAAAACTCCCAAAAAATAGGCTTAATTTAATTAGAAATAAATATTTAAAAAAATATATATTGTAAAGTCAAAAATATAAACAAAATTTTCAAGGGGATATCATTATGTCTTACCGTGGAAAAGTAATCCTATGTGGAGATGCTGGTGTCGGTAAAACTAGTTTATTAGCGCAGTATGTTGATGGCCAATTTAGTGAACACTATCAACAGACTATAGGAGCTAATTTTTTAATAAAAGAAATTGACCTTACAAAAATTTTAGATCAATTAGAAATAAAAAATCCAAAATTAAAAAAAGATATTAAAGAAAAAGGTTTTAAACTCTATTTTTGGGATATTGGAGGACAGACTGATAAACTTTGGGCTAACGAATATTATTTTGTTCAAGCAGTTGGAGCGATGGTCATTTTTTCTTTAGATAAAACATCTTCATTTGAACACATTGATTTTTGGATTGAAAAATTAAAGGAATTAAGTGGAGACGTACCATACATAATTGTGGGAAATAAAACAGATTTAGTGAGAAAGATTGACAATGAAGTAGTGATCAGTAAAGTAAAAAATCTTGGAGTAAAATATTTCGAAACTTCAGCAAAACTAAACGAGAATGTAGATGAAGCTTTTGAGAGTTTATCAGTCCAAATTTTAAACACTTTTAAATAGAATCCAAATAATCTTAAATTTCACAACTCATTTTTGACTTTAATACTACACTATGTTTTTGGTTTCAAGGTTAAATAATCATCTATTATGAGCATTTTATTAATTCCCATTGCACCTTTAACAAGAACAAAATCTCGGCTTAGAGACTGCTTTTCCAATAAGCAGCTTAAAGATTTGACAATTGCGATGTTTAATGATCTTGGAAAGACACTAATGGATGTAAATTGCTTCGATCAAAAGATAGTGTATTGCAATGCTCCTGAAATATTAGACCTCGCTAAAGACTATAACTTAATTGGTATTAAGGAGGAATTAACAACCCCACCTAAATCATTTGATGAAGTGATAGAAGATCTTAATGATATTGCCATCAAAAAATTTGATGCGAACCAAACAGTGTTTTCATTTTTAGATTTGATATTAATCTCATCAAGAAATTTTTATGAAATCAATCAATTAATCCAAAAAAATCAATTAGTTATTTGTCCTGCTATCCATTCTGCTGGTATTTCTATTTTTGGACGTAATCCTCCTGATATAATTTCATCTTATTTTTCTGATCCAAATATCCCTTCTTTGATTGCTTTGCTTAGTAATGCGTCCAAGAAGAGTATAAAAAAAATAGCTGTTTATGATTCCTTTAGAGCGGGTTTCGATATAGATATAAAACAAGATTTAGTTTTAGGATATGAATACTTAAAAATCTTAAATTTAATGGATACAGAGGTTTTTAGATTCTTAAAGAACAATTTAAAATTATCTCTTAAAAAAATCAATATTGCTGATAATCGAAGTTTTAAGATTACAAGAAAAAAACCATGATTCAGAAGGAAAATGTTATATTTATTTTTATTTTATCATTTAATATTTGTTCGACAAGATTTTGGAATTCTTCTCTTTCAGTTTTAAGAGTACTAAGGTATCTAGTATAATCTTTATTTTTTCTGTTATAGTCTGACTCAATATGCTCGAGTCTTATAGTATTTGTAGTAATTTGATTCTTTACTTCTTCCAATTTTTGAGCTAATCCAGCATCCTCAATTTTTTTTTCTATTTCTTTAATTTTTTCTTGTATTTGAGTAAATTCTTCAATATTAGCTTGTAATTGCTTTTCATCAAAAATTGCATTGATTTGTTCAATTGTTTTTTCTTTAGTTTCAGTTTTAAGATTTAATTTATTTTCTTCTAAGGCATGTCGCAATTGTACCATGAGAGCAGTAAATCTTGGTAAATCTTTCCGTTCATCAATTAACATTTTTATTGGGTTTTTGAGAAAATCCCTAATAAAATTTTGATCAATATTTGGAATGTGAATTGATTCTTTTTCTAATTCAAATTTTAGTTTCTTTAAAGCCTTCTTAAATCCAATTTCATCATTAATTTTGAGTTTTAATTGAAATAATCTATCTTTCTCAACTCTTAATTCTTGAAAAAGAGCATCTTTTTCAATTTTTATAAGTTCTGAGTTTAAACTCTCCTGGATGTTTTTTCGTTCTTTCAACTCTTCTTCAAACTTATCCAAATCTACCTTAGCATGTTCAATATTCTCCTTAAGATGATAGAGTTTTGGTAATTTTTTAAGTAAATATTCTGCATCTTTGACATCTGTATATTTTTTTCGCATAAAAGCATCTAATTGTGCTTGATTTTTTCCTAATTTTCGAGTTATGTAATTTAATTCTTTAATTTCAGCTTGTACTTCTTTATGGAATTTTGGTAAAGATTTTCTCGCAATTTCATTAATACTAGTAAATAATTTTTTAATTGAATTTAGCAAATCATTTATATTATCATAATTCATTTCCTCTTCAGGAATTTGAACCTCATCAATCTCTTTTCTAATTCGATCTGAGAAAAAATTAAGGGATCTTTGAGCCTTTTGGTCAATTTTTTCTTTACCACTTTCTAAAAAATGATCTAAACATACTTTTATTTCAACTAAATTTTCTCTAACTTGCTGGATTAATTTTTTGGTGGCTTTTTTAATCTTAAAAAATTGTGCATTTATCTTGTTTTGATAAAATTCTTCGAATTCTTCTAGATCTTTTTCAATCATTATATTTCCTATAAGATTTTATTTTATTGCTTTAATAACTTTTTTACCATTCATATATCTTTGAAGTACTTCTGGAATGTTAATTGAATGATCTTTATTTTGATAATTTTCAAGTATACAACATATTGTACGTTCAGTTGCGATTGCAGTTGCATTTAATGTGTGTGGAACTTCTTTTGCTTGCTGTGAACCAACCTTTCCTATCCGTATTTTTAATTTCCTCGCTTGATAATCCAAGCAGTTGCTACAAGACACCAATTCTCGATAAGTCTCCGAAGCAGGAAACCATGCTTCTAAATCATATTTTTTAGATGCATTATCATTTAATTCTCCAGATGCAATATTGGTTATTCTATAGGGTAATTTTAATTTCTTATATAGATCTTCAGCATTAGCGATTAATTCTTCAAAATGGTTCCATGATTCCTCTGGTTTACTAAAAATAAATTGTTCTACTTTTTCAAATCGATGAACTCTGAATATGCCTAAAGTATCTTTACCATGTGATCCAGCTTCTCGTCTAAAACATGATGAAATTCCAGCATATTTTAATGGTAATCTTTCAGGTTCAATTATTTCATCGTAGTGATAAGCCGCTAATGACTGTTCTGAAGTAGCTATCATATATAAATCTTCATCTTGAATTTTATATAACTGGTCTTCAAAATCTGTCAATTCTGCTGCAGCTTTCATTACTTCGTGTTTTGTAAAAAAAGGAGTCCACATTGGGATAAAATTTTTATCTATTAATTGTTCTAGTGCAAATTTCAAAAGAGCTAAATTAAGAAGAACTAAATCTCCTTTTAAATAATAAAACCTGGACCCCACTATTTCTGAAGCCTTTTTTGTATCTACACCATCAATTTTAGAAACTAATTCAACGTGAGAAAGTGGTTTAAAATCAAATTTTGGTAATTTCCCAACAATTCTTAAAATTTCATTTTCCTCTTCAGTCTCTCCAATAGGAACAGATTCATGTATTAGATTTCCTACCATGTAACGATATTTCTCTCGCTCTTCTAGGTATTCTACTTTTAATTTTTCTAATTCATCAATCTTTTCCTTTATTTTCTTTGAATCTTCTATGGAATTTTCAACCTTTTTCTTATCTCCCGATTTTTTAAATTCACCGATCTTAATTGAAATTTCATTCCTTTTTTTCCTTAAAACCTCTATCTCTTGTAAAATATTCCTCCATTTCAAGTCATATTCTAAAACTTTTTCTGCAATGGAAGTATCTTTAAATCTTTTTCTTTCTGACTCAATTATTTTTTCGAGATTTCTTCTGAATAGTTCAATATCAAGCAAAATTAAGTTCCTTTAATTTATCTTGGAAATTGTAATTTAAGATTTATAAAATATTATTTTATTAAAATGTGGAGTTGATTCAAAAATGTTTTTATAAAAAATGGTATTATTCATGGTGAATCCTATCATTTATAGTGGAACGTGCCAGTGCTGTTTTAATCTTTCCCTTATCATAACCCACCATATCTATAATCTTCATAATTTTTATTCGTCTAGCTTTACCTTTCAAACCTTCTTCTGCCATAAACTCGTTTGCAAATTCTTCTTTCTTCTTTTCTTCCATCTCTGACATATTAATACATAATTATTTTTTCAATAAAAAATTCACGAGAAGTTCCATGATTGGTATATTGAGAATTAAATGATTATAAGATAAAACAAAAGAAAATAATTAATACCACTTATTGAACTCTAATCAGAAAAAATAAATTATTTCATTAATTTCAAATCTCAATAAAATTTGGTATAAAATTTCAAAATATCAAAAAATTGTGGTGACGCTATACAAAAAGGTGAAAAAGATGTCTGATAAACAGACCATGGAGAAAAAGATGTCTAATAAACCGAGCGCCCCTGTTCGTATAGGGGTGTACATTTGTGAGTGAGGCGTGAATATTAAAGCTTCTGTTGATTGTGATGCAGTTAAAACCGCAATAGAAAACTTACCAAATGTAGTTATTTCTAGAGTTAGTTCATTCACGTGTTCAGATCCGGGACAAAACACAATCAGAAACGATATTTTGGAGCAAGATCTAAATAGAGTGGTAGTTGCTGCTTGCACACCAAAAATTCATGAACCAACCTATCGAGCCGTATTGATTGAAGCTGGTTTAAGTCCTTATTATTTTCAAATGGTGAATTTAAGAGAACATTGTTCTTTTGTTCACAGAGACGATAAAGTAAAAGCAACTGAGAAAGCTATTAGATTGGTTAAAGCAGGGATTAATCGAGCACGGGAATTAGAAAATATTCCCAGAAAAGAAATCCCTGTCGAAAAAGCTGTGTTAATTGTTGGTGCAGGTATTGCTGGGATGAATGCTGCATTAGATTTAGCTAATCAAGGGATTCCTGTGTATTTAGTTGAAAAAGAAGCCACAATTGGCGGGAAAATGGCACAATTAGATAGAATTTATCCAACCGATGATTGTGGAATATGAGTTTTGGCTCCAATAATGGTAAATGCATCAAAACACCCAAATATTAACTTATTTACATATAGTGAAGTAGTGGAATTTAGTGGTATTCCTGGTGATTATAAAGTTAAGATTCAGAAGAACCCCCGATATGTAGATGAAAAAAGATGTACAGGATGCGGATTGTGTACTACAAAATGCCCTATTAAAGTTCCCAGTGAATTTGATAGAGGCATAGGCGAAAGAGGCGCAATATATATACCTTTTCCTCAAGCAGTACCAAAATTAGCTGTGATGGATAAAAGTGTATGTATTGATTGCAAAAATTGTGAACGTACATGCCCTGCTGAGGCAATTAATTTTGACCAAGAAGTAGAATATGTTGAAGTTAAAGTAGGAGCCGTGATCGTTGCCACAGGTTGGGATGAATATCCAATATGGAAAACAAATGAATATAATTATGGATATTATCCTGATGTTATAACCCAAATAGAATTAGAACGGCTTTTAAGTCCGATTGGACCTACTGGAGGACATGTATATCGAATATCCAATGGTGAAACACCAAAAACTGTTGTAATGATTCAATGTGTTGGATCTAGAGATGTAAATGCGAATCCTTATTGTTCATTTGTTTGCTGTAATGTCGCACTTAAAAATGCTCAATTATTAAAACAAGAATATCCAGATATGGATGTGATTTTATTCTATATTGATATACGAACAACAGATAAAGGTAATGAAGAATATTATAGAAAAATAAGAGAATCCGGTATCAGAATGATTAGAGGAAAAGTAGGTGAAATTATAGAAGATCCTAAAACAAGTAAATTAAAAGTAAGAGCATATTCATCCTTAACTGGAGAAATTATAAAAATTGATGCTGATTTAGTAGTTTTATCAACAGGTATGATTCCTTCAAAAGGCACTGAAGAAATAATCAATGTAATGGGATTAAGTAAAGGTCCTGGAGGATTTCTTTCTGAAATTCATGGCTGCTTAAATCCACAAGAAACTAAAGATTTAGGTATATATATTGCTGGGTGTGCTGCAGGACCAAAAAATATTCCTTATTCCGTATCTTCTGCTTTGGCCGCTGCGAGTAAAGCATCAACTATTTTATCACATGATACTATTAAACAAGAATTAATTATTGCTGAAGTGGATGAGAATCTGTGTATGGGATGTCATAGATGTGAAAAACTCTGCACATACGACGCAATAAAGGTAAATGAGAATGAAATTGCCGAAGTTGATGATTTAAAATGTAAAGGTTGTGGTGTGTGCATATCATCCTGTCCAGCAAGAGCTATTGACTTAAAATATTATCGCGACAGACAATTTACTCAAGAAATTAAAGGTATTGGATGCGAAGAAGTGGAATTAATAGAAATACCATCAAAAAGTATTGAACAATCAACAAATTAGAGGGAAAAAATAATGTCTGATAAAAAGAAAGATAGTCCCAGAAGAATTATAGCTTTTGGCTGTGATAAGTGAGGTTATTCTGCAGCAGACTTAACAGGTGTTACGCGAAGATCTTATTCAACAGACTTTCATCTCATTCGTGTGAGATGTACTGGACGAATTGGGATCCACATAATTATGGAAGCTTTTCTAAACGGTGCCGATGGCGTGGCAATAATTTCTTGAAAAGAAGGAGAATGTGAATTCGGTAATGGTAATATTAATACATACGAACATGTTCTCACATTAAAGAAATTGTTAAAACATCAAGGTATTTCTGAAGAAAGAATTCAACAATATTTTTGTTCAGCAGCAGAAGTTGAAAAATTTATAAAATCAGTTGAAGATATCTCATCCAGAATTCATGCGCTTCCTCCTTTACCAAAAAAATAATCCGAAATAGAATGATCTTTTCAAAAAAATAATAGTTGAAAAGGAACTGACCCAAAGCCTGGGTTTTCGGAAAAATTAGAATTTTATTGTGTTAAGTATAATTATGAGTCTTGAAAAAAATCTTTCATGGGAATTTTTAAAAGATCTAGCAGATGCCTTAGATTCATATAGAGTACGAGCATTTATTGATGCTAAGCACGATATTCTAAATGCTGGAATTTATAATGAACATCAATATGAAGGTATTCTCTATAAAATGCTAGATGAAGAGAGATTAAAATACTCTCTATTTAATTTCCTAAAAAATAATTCGGAAAGTAATCTGAAAACTTTAACTAAATTTTCTCAAATAACCTCCATTGATTTAAGTAAAACATTGAGCTTATTCGAATTACTTCGAAATGAAAAACTTGTAATAGCAGAAGAATTATATGATAAAGTTGAAGGAGATGAAGAAAATTCAGAAAGACTCATTTTTAAAGATTTTTCCATCAAAGTACTAGAAGGAGAAATTTCAAAACTCAAAACTATTTATGAGCCTGTAAAAGTTATATTTGAATCTAAAAATTGTTCAGGTTGTGGGCTGTGTGCAGGAATTTGCCCAGTAAATTGTCTTCATATTTATAATGGTTTTGGAAAAATTGATGAAGAGAAGTGTATTCGGTGCGGATTATGTTATTTTGTTTGTCCTAGAACATATTTACCAGTAAAAGTTTTAAATATGGTTCAAGAAAATGATTCTGAAATTAAAGATTATGGTAAGATTGGGACTTTTATTGAAGCATATTCAGCGAGAACTAAAATAAAAGAAATTTCTGAAGTATGTCAAGATGGAGGGATTTCAAGCACTTGTATCCATTATCTTTTAGAAAAAAACAAAATTGATGTTGCTATTGGAGCTAAAATGAGTAATACTCTCTGGCGACCTGAACCTTTCTTTATTAAAAACAAAGAAGATATCCTCTCCTCAGCGGGTACAAAATATGTTAATAATCCTAACTTACAGTTATTAAATCAAAATGAAATTAATGAGAAGAAAGTAGCAATCGTCGGTGTTCCCTGCCAAATGCAAGCTTTATTAAAATCTAAGATTTACAATATAGGGTTGCCTTCAACAAATAATGTGGAATATCGAATCGGAATTTTTTGCATGGAATCCTTTTCTTATGAGTCTCTATTGAATATTAGTAAGAAACTGGAAGTAGATATTAATAATGTGAAAAAAATGGATATCAATAAAGGGAAATTCTTTTTTTATACCAAAAAAGGAGAAGAACTAAATATCCCTATTAAAGAAATTTCACAACTAGCCCGGGAAGATTGTGAAGTTTGTTATGATTTAACATCCGAATCAGCAGATATTTCAATTGGTTCAATAGGATCTCCTTCAGGATGGAATACTGTTCTTATTCGGACTGAAAAAGGAAAGGAATTATATAATGAATTAATTAATAGCAAATTAATTGAGTCGAAACCAATTGCAGATGTGAAACCCGGTTTACCCATGCTAGAAAAAATAGCTAAGTCCAAAAAAACTAAGAGTAAAAAACATATAAATCAAAAATTAGAAGAATTTAAAAGAGTACCAAATTATTAGACTTTTAAGTTTTAAGAAATTTATGAATCCTCTAACTTAACCTCAATTAAAACCAAAAATTTAATATTAAATTCTGTATTTACTAACATTAAATCAAAAAAGAAAACATATTCGTAATTTATTGAATTCTCATGAGTTCTCTATCCGCTGTTCGACCAAAAAATTTTCGTGAAAAGGTGTTCTTTCGTAAATTAAGAACACAAGTAGATGGGAATGCCAAAGTTGAACATGCTTTAACTCAAATTAGAGGTATTGGCTCAAGATTCGCCCAAGCTATCGTCAAAGTAACAGGAATAGATTCAAATATAAGAATAGGAGCAATTGCCGAAAAGGATCTAAATAAAATTGAAGAAATAATTATGAATCCCGTTGCAAATGGAATACCTACTTGGATGGTAAACCGACCAAAAGATTTACGTACAGGTGAGGATCTCCATATTATTGGAAATAAATTAGAAATAACTGTTAGAAGAGACATCGATAGAATGAAAAAGATGAAAAACTATAAAGGCGTCAGACATCACTTGAAATTAAAAGTGCGTGGTCAAAGAACAAAAAGTACTGGTCGACATGGTCTGGTTATAGGTGTAGTGAGGAAGAAAAAAGGTCAAACAACAAAAAAGTAAACTAAGGTGTAATCATGGGAGATCCAAGACGTTTAAAGAAGAAATTTAAAAAACCAAAACACCCATTTCAGAAAGATCGAATAATGGAAGAACTCGAATTCCTTGGTAAATATGGGCTCAGAAATAAACGAGAATATTGGAAAATGCGTACAATGCTTGGAAATTGGCGTAATATTGCTCGACAATCTAGAGCTTTAGCTGATGAACAAGCAAAGGAAGTTCAACAAACTTTAATTAGGAAACTAGATAGACTAGGCATTATTGGTTCCGAAGCAGAGTTTGAAGATGTGCTACTCCTTACAACAGAGGATCTCTTAAAACGAAGACTCCAAACTCTTGTATATGAAAAAGGGCTCGCAAGTACAGTATATCAAGCAAGACAATATATTACTCATGGACATATTCAAGTACGAGGGAAGAAAGTTGACGCCCCTTCCTATATTGTTAAAAGGGAAGAAGAAGATTTTATTGATTTTACTCCAAAAAGTCCATTATCAACAATAAAAGAAGAAAGTTAAGTAGGGTTCCAAAATGAGTAAAAAAGAAGAAACAAAATGGGCCATTGTTCATATATTCAGCTCTTACAACAACACAATTGTTACAGCTACGGATTTAAGTGGAGCTGAGACTTTTGCTAAATGCTCTGGTGGAATGGTAGTAAAAGCTGATCGCGATGAATCTAATCCATATGCTGCAATGCAATGTGGTTTTCGTGTTGCTAATGATCTTCGAGATAAAGGAATAAGAGGTATACATATTAAGGTAAGAGCCCCCGGTGGAAATAAATCTCAGACACCAGGTCCAGGAGCTCAAGCTTGTATTCGTGCTTTAGCTCGTGCGGGTTTACAAGTCGGTAGGATTGAAGAAGTTACCCCCAGATCACATGACCATTGTAGAAGGAAAGGTGGACATAGGGGCCGTAGAGTATAAACAGTAGCAATATTTTTTCTGATTTCACAGATTAGTTTATCTGATACGCGATAAAACTCATTTGTTATATACTAAAGTGTCGCCTCTACTTAGGACTTTGGTTAACGCGATTTTCAGAGAATTATTGGGTTATGATTTAAGCTGAGGATGATAAAATTAACATATACAAAATGTTCAATTATCAACTAATATTTAACCTTTTTGTCCAATTGCTATTTTACATTTTTGGTAAAAATCAAAGAAGGAAAAGAATTGACTATTTTTTACTGCTTCATATAAAAGTTTCAAATATTGAGCTTTACTTGTAATAGGCATAGTGATATATTGAAAAGGTTATTGATCGACCTTGTCCTAGTTATAATGTATTTATTATTTCTTGGTGTCATGATAATGATTCGTGGTTTTATATTGCTCCGACGTGCTACAGGACAAGAAAATTAAGAATAAGGAAATTAGTAATCATATCTTCCGGAAACCTACAGCAGATTTCCGTATTTACTTAAAGAAGCTAAAATTTAGCAATTGAAATTGATGAAAGGAAAAGATCAAAATTAGACAAAAATATAAAATTTTAAAAAACATTAGAGAGTTTTTAATTCTTGCATTTTAAAAAAAAGATAAAAAAATAAAAAAAAAAATTAGAGGAAGTGATGTAAGATGCCCTATATTATTAGAACAATAACTTACCCAAGTCATAAACGGAATGATGTAATCAAAAAATACCGTGAGGTAAGGTCTAAATATCCCCCAGATGAATCTTTAGGAGAATTAGTCGCCCAACCAGTTACTATTACTAAAAACGGAATAAAACTTATGGTGATCTTCGAGCCAAAAGAAGGAAAATTTGAAGAAGCATTTAAGCGAGCGAGAACCTTACATTTTGAATTTACAGAAATCGAAGGATATGAGTCCGAAATTACAGTTTGGGCTACATTCCCTGAAGCAGCTGAAATTGCAGGAATACCATTATCTGAATAGTTTTATTTTCAATTTTATATCTAAACTTACTTTTTATTTTAATTAACTTCTCGTAATGATTAATTTTCTTTGAAAAATTAAGAATAATTGAAGCATTAAATAAAAAAGAGTATTTCTTCATTAATGAAAATACTTATTAAATGTATAAATCAAGCTCGGTATGTATAACATAAGATTTCTTACATTCTAAGAAGTGATAAGAAAGAAAATAAAAAATAAGGGAAAGAAAATTAAAATTTTTATTACGAGCCTGAGCTTTTTGATGACATTAAATCAACCAAGGGCACGGCTGTTAATACAGAATCACATTTTGAACAGGAGTGCAATATTAGAGGTATGGCTCCAACTCGATCTAAATACTGGTCAACAAATTTTAGACTAAATTTTGCCATACTTTTTAACATCTTTCCCCCAAATGGGACAACTTCAGCTTGAATTTCTATAAAACTTTCGTAAGCTTTTATTAGATCACTTTTAAACTTTTCATTGATAGGTGTTGGGCTTATTTCGAGTTTTAATTCGAGAACTTCTTTACAATAAGGACATTTTGGCAACTTAAATCACATTTTTATTATTTTAATTATTGAATTTCTGAAATATAGTTAAACATTCCATATAAAGAGTAGAAAAATTTCGTTGCTAGAGTAATTAAAATTCAACTTATTTTCAAGTTTTTTAATTATGAAAATTTCGATTCAAAGGCTGATTTCAATGAAAATTTCATGTACAATGTGGATATTATAGAAAAATTACTAGAACGACTACAACAACCAAGACAAATGCAGCACACCATGACAATCATATAAATTCATCATGTGCGTTTAAATGCTCTTGTTTTTCAGTGCTGATTTGTTTACCACATCTTAAACAATGCGAGGGAGTATCGCCCCAAAATAATTTCTAAAAGGACTTTGAGATCGATAGATGCGTCCTCCGCAGCCCTCACATCTAGGTCTTGTTAAAATTTTTTTACCTAATCTCATTTTATTTCAACTCTCATAATATTAAGGCATAATTCTACATTGTTTTAGCAAATATATCTCTAATTCTTTATGGATTCGCTATCCCTTACATAACTTAATTAATATAAAAATGTATTTTGTAGTAAATTAATGAGATTTGAGTGTTTCAGTAATTTCATCCGTATGATTTATCATTGAAAGATGCCCATCATTTGGAAGGAAATATCCTTTACAGCTTGGAATCAACTCACACATTTTTTTTCCCATTGAAACAGGGACAAACACATCTAGTTCACCATGCCATATATATACCTGAAGATTTGAAGAAATTTCTTTAAGATCAAATCCCCATGGTTTCACATAAATTCTTTCTTCAAGAACCGCACCATCTAACCCAGAACGGACAGCCTCTTTGATTTCCTCTATAAATATCTTTAAATATTGAGAATCCTGCAACATTTTTCTATCAGGTTCTGGAAGTTTTTTAGCAAAATTTTCAATTGATTCTTGGTTGTCAAATGCTTTTAATCCTGCTTTCAACACAGGTTTTATGAGGAATGGAAGTCTTCTGGAGATAAAAAAGCTAATCCTATTGGTTCGCATCATTCCTTTCTTAGGCAAATTAATTGGTCCAATACTGGCAGTTACACCACAACATGTTAGCCTCTTAGGAATTTTATATGCACATGCAAGTGCATATGGTCCTCCACCTGAGGTTCCCTCAACAGCAAATCTATTCAATCCTAAGTGATCAGCGAGTTCAATAACATCATCTGGCCAATCTAGAAGATTCCGTTTAGGTTGGAAGTCAGAAAGACCGCAACCAGGGCGATCGGGACATATTATATGAGCTCCATATTCTTTTGGTCTGTCACCAAAAAATCTAATTTCAATACGAGATCCGGGATGTCCATGGAAATAAAAGATTGGTTTACCGTTTAAATCTCCGCTTTCAGCGAATCCAAGCTTACGTCCATCTTTTAGTTCTAAAATTTGATTCTCCTTGTTGGATTCAACCATAGATAATAAAAATCTTTTTTTTGTTTTTAAATCTTACTGTCTTTTTACTTTTTTAAGAAAATCTTGGATTCTTCCAATATATATACTGAATAATCAAGATTTATTTTCCTTTATCATCGCAAAAAAATATATTAGTCTAATGTTTTTAAATACTTAAAGAGATATTTTAAGAATTTATAAAGGGTAGATAATCTCATTAATAGTGTTATTAAAATTTAGATTATTTTCAAGTTTGCCAATTATGAAAATTTGGTCAACGCTTCCAATCAATAAAAATAGGGAGAATAAAAAACACGTAAAAAACTAATTATTAAATTTTAAATTTCATACTCGTCCTCTTTTTTATTGGCTTCATAAATATTATATCATATCAGAAAAAAGGCTCTTTCTTATTCTTTTCCCCGTTTTAGTTGCTGCTATTCCACCTTTTCCAGTCTCTTTTAATTCATATGGTAATTTACGACCAACCTTCATCATAGCATCCACAACTTCATCTGCTGGGATAATAGATGCAACTCCTGATAAAGCCATTTCAGCAGCTAAAAATGCATTAACCACACCTATAGCATTCCTTTTAATGCAGGGTGAAATTACTAATCCGGCAACGGGGTCACAAACAAGTCCTAATAGATTTTTTAATGTTAATGCAATCGCATTGTCTATCTGAAGATGGGTTCCCCCAGCCATATAAGTTATGGCAGCTGCTGCCATTGCAGATGCTACTCCAATTTCAGCTTGACAACCTCCTTCACTTCCCGAAAGCATAGCATTATTTCCAATAATTGCTCCTATTGCTGCAGCAACGATTAAAGCATTTAATACATCATCATCCGATTTATTAAGGATTTCTTTAGCTTTAAAAAGAACAGCAGGTAGGGTTCCAGAAGAACCTGCTGTGGGGCAAGCAACAATCAATCCCATAGCGCTATTATATTCACCGATAGCCATTGCCCAGCCCACAGCCTCTTTTAAATTATTTCCACAGAAAATTCCTGGTGAAAGCATTCTTTTTGCCTGATGGCTGGCTTCTTTGATAGGCAATTCATTATCACTTACAAGTGCTTTTTCAAGAGATTGCTTCATTATAATTAAAGATTTATTAAGTTTTTCAATTATAATCTGCTTGGGGATATTTTGAAATTCCATTTCATCGTTTATTATTAATTCATGTAATGGAATCCCTTTTGTTTTGGATTCATTGAGCAGAATAGAAATTGATTCAAACATTGATAACCCTCACCCAAATTATTTCTGGATGCTTTTTTAATGCATCAATTAAATCTTCTGGTATCGCTGTATCTACTTCAAGCCATGTTAAAGCTATCTTTTTCTTCAAATTTCTAGAGATTTTCATCGATCCTATATTTAATTTAAATTTTTGAAGTGTATTTGCTATATTTACAAGTGCCCCAATCTTGTCATGATTTAATATTACTAACGTATTGGGTTCCCCCCCAAATCCTGCTTCTAAGCGGTCAATTTCTTTGATTATTATGTTGCCTCCTCCAATTGAAGAACCAATTACTTTCATTTTTTCTGATCCATCAAACATCTCTATGCTAACTGAATTTGGATGGTAATCCACTCCTAAATCCACAAGCTCAAATGAATAATCAAGTCCCTCTTTTTCAGCAATTTCAAATGCATTTTTGATCATATCATCTTCAGGTGTAAATCCAAGTAATCCGGCTAAAATTGCGATATCTGTACCATGACCTTTATATGTCTCTGCAAATGAACCATGAAGTCCTATTTTTACAGTTTTAGGCTTTTTTCCAAATAA
>JBHLLJ010000054.1:0-21474 GCA_048885705.1 Candidatus Hermodarchaeota archaeon
CTTCTTTATAATAATTTTAAATAAATACAAAAGAAGGAAATGTACTAATTTAATATTATATTTTAAATTTCATGGATACCAATAGAATATGGCAAGAAGCCAACTGGCCATCTGAAGCTCGACAAATTATTGATGGTCTTAAAAAATTTCCAAATAATGCAAAAATAATTCTTCTATTAAGGCATTCTCAGAGAAATGAACCAGAGATATTTGATATAGATGCAGATTTAAATTTAACACCTCAAGGAAGGGAAATAGCCAAAATTTTTGGCACAAAATTACCCAAAGATAAGGTAATTCGTCTATTTCATAGTAAAGCTGATAGGTGTAGGGAATCTGCTGAAGAAATTTTCAATGGATTTAAAGAAATCGGTGGTGAAATAGTCATGAAAGGAACACTACTTCCATTATATCGTATAGGTATTAGTTTTGACTTCTTTTCAGAAGAAAATAAAAAATATGATATACTCGAGATTTTTAATCGTTGGAGTGCAGGTCTTTATTCTCCTGAATATTGGTTCCCTTTAATTTCTTATTCTCAAAAGGCAGCAGAAGTCATGTGGCTAGAAATTGAAAATGCTCCTGATAAGACCTTAGATATTCATGTAACTCATGACTTACATTTATTAGCCCTAAGATTTGGCTGGTTTGGAATACCTCCTAGTAAGGATTGGATCAATTACCTTGGAGGCTTTGCCTTTTCGTTTATTAATAACAAAATCTTACTATATAATAATAATAAGTTTACTGATGTAGAGATACCTTATTGGTGGAAAAAAAATCAAAACACTTAACTTATAATGAAATTATTAAATTAAGCAAATACTTAATTACTTATTAAGAAGCTTTTAAAAGTTATCCTAGGCTTTAATTCTCATGAGTTTTTCCAAGTACAAGAAGTTAATCGTACTATTTACTATTTACATCGTATTTTGGATAATTGTAATAAGTATTTTAGAGAATTTATTTAGGCCAGCAATTCCTATAGCTTTAAGCCGTTTTGTACCTTTAGATGATATACTTTTAGAACTTGGATTTATATATATTATCATACTACCTCTTTCTGCGTTAGTGGGATTACTGATAGGGGGGTATCTTATAAGTCCAATTATTTTGTACTTACATAAGAAACTGTATGGTTCGAAGATGTATTATGGAATTCAGTTTGAACAGAGACCAGAAAAATTATCACTTTTTTCCAAAAGTTTTTTTCCAGTATTAATGGCAATTAATCTCTCCTCCATTCTTTTTACTCCTACTATTGTTGAATTCATATTAACCGCAGATGTAACAAATATATTTGAGTATGTTTCTGGAATTCCTATGTTAACGAGGTTCTTTGCAGATACAATTTTATTAATGTTGACTTTAGGATTAGCAACGATGTTTTTTTCATCAGTTTGGTTTTTGAGGGACTCTGGAATATTTTTTTCAAATAAACAAAAAGTGGAGAATTCGAATGAAGCAATTATACTGCGTTCCATAGGGGAATGGTTTCAGACAATTCTAAGAAGTTATGCAGGTATCGGGGTTATAATTACTTATATATTAGTTGTATATGATTTCATTATAAGATTTATTAAGAATTATGGATTACCTGGAAACGTTTTTAATATTCCTACTCTAATCTTATGGTTGGGACTCCCACTTTATTTAACAATTTCTTTAATACCAACTCTAATTATTAATGATATACTAAAAAATAAGAGGATAAATTATATTAGAAAAATTGGGAATAAATTTGGAATTAAAGATACTCTGACAATTTCATTTGAACTCAAAAAAGATACAAAACTTTAATTTGTTAATCAATTCTTCTTTTCTAATATTTGTTCTGCACATTCGAGAGCACTTTTAGCTGCCAATTCCGTCCCAATTCCCCACCCTCCTGCATCTCCACCTACTAGATATAAACCTTCTATTGGCATTTTGTGCGACGGTCTATAATGACCAGTTTGATTCATAATTTGTGCAAGTCCTATAACGGAAGCCTCTTTTCCACCTAATTGATATATGTCTTTGGGTGTTGATACATCATACCACATTAAATTCTTAGAGAGATCTGGAAGAACATTATGCAGACTATTTAATGAGTTCTTTATCCACTTTTCTGAATTTTTTTCAAATCCTTCTCGGGTTACTGCTGTCCCTGCTATTAGTAACTGCTTTCCTTTAGGTGCTAAAGAATCATCAAAATTTGATGGTATTGGAATAAAAAGAAATACATCTTCAGGAACCTTACCCTTTAATACTGAATTGAAACGTTCTTCGGGGTCATAAGAAGAAAATGAGGTAATTAATTTAAATTTTGTAATTGGCTTTTTTAATGCAACTTTAAATGTAAGAGCACTTATGGAATACTTAAGTTCATCGATTTTTTTTAAAAATTCCTTATTGAAAAAATGTCTCCCAATCATACTATTGATGGTCTCTCTTATACCCGCATTACTTATAACTACTTTTGAGGATATAAATTTACCATTGTCTAGCTCAATTCCTTGAACCCTTCTATTTTCAACAACTATTTTTGAAACTGTTTGACTTGTTTGTATAATTCCTCCGAATTTCTCAATTCCACTTGCATAGGCTTGAGGTATCGAAATACAACCTCCTTTTGGGTACCCAATACTAAAATCTGTTGAGAGGGATGATAGGCATCTTATGAATTCACTAGCAGATGTTTGATAATATGGGATAACAAAATAAAGCAATGAAATAATATCTATAAAGGAATGTACGAGATTATTCGTAGTATATTTAGTAAGTAATGATTTAGCACTTTTTTTTTCAAGTCCTTCTAAATTTTTCATTTTTAATACATCTCTGAATAATTTCATAAGACCTGAATAATCAGAAGATGGAATAAATTCTTTGAGTTCTCTGGGAAATGCCCAAAATCTGCCCTGATAAAACCATCTTGGACCTGGCTTTCTACATAAAACCCATTCTATTGCGTCTTCCATTCCAATCATATTTAGAATTTTGCCATGAGGACCTTTGCTTGATCTTCCAAAAAGATGGACTCCTACATCTATTTTAAATCCTTCTTTCTCATAAGTACTACAACGTCCACCTAAGAATTCATTTTTTTCAATAAGTAATGTCTTAAAGCCTTTAGATGCTAATATTGCGCCAACAGCTGTACCTCCAATTCCACCCCCTATAATAATTATATCATAATCAAACATTAAATATCATTGTTTTAATTGAGAGAATAATATAAGAACTTATTGGATTTTAATCTAAAACGTATTAATAAATTCAAAGAACTAAATATTTATATATATGAGATTTACTCCATTAAAATATAATTCTCTTAAAAATTTGCTTTTCTAGAAAGGTATAGGAAAATACTATTTTATGTGATACGCACATAAAAATTCAATAATATTAGCAGGGATCTTTGGGAATGATAGAAACTAACCAGCAAGAGCTAAATCTAACATATAAGGTCTGTGTATTTGGGGATAAACTAGTTGGAAAAACTACGCTTATAAATCGGTATCTCACAAATAAGTTTCACGAAAATATTTTAGCAACATTAGGTGCAGCTATCCATATTAAGGTTCTAGAAGTAGAAGGTGGAAAAGTAACACTTCAAGTATGGGATTTTGGTGGCGAAAACAAATTTAAATTTTTAATAAGCTCTTATGCTCAAGGATCATCTGGAGGAATTTTCGTATTTGATCTCACTAATTATCAATCGATGATTAATATAATTGATTGGATTCCGGAATTTAGAAAAATATCTAGTAATATACCGTTAATAATGGTTGGAAGTAAATTAGACCTTGAAGAAGAAAGAACTTGTACAAGAGAAGAGGCAATAGATTTAATGCAATTGCATGGTTTGAACGGTTATATGGAATGTTCTTCAAAAACTGGAGTGAATGTAGAAAGTATATTTAAAATTTTATTAAAAGAAATACTTAACCATAGAGGTTATAGTCACTTAAAATTAAAATAAATAAAATAACTTTTAATCAACAATTTTAACATTTTTAATAGGAACCCAACCTTTCTTACCTTCTTGATTTATAACCCAGTACCATTCTGCTTCTTCTTCTTTAATGATATATTCTTCTCCAATTTTCACATTAAGTTCAACAGCGTTATAATCCCGCTTTAATATACCATTAGTTCCATGAATTTCAAGATAATTTTCAGGTACCCAACGGCTTTCTCCTAATTTATTTGTACACCAAATCCAACCAGCCCATTCAGTATCTTTTTCTCCAATCGATACGGTTTCATTTTTTTTGAATAATAATGGATCTATGTAAGGAGAATTATAATCTTCAATAACTCTACACTTTTTATCTCTCATTTTTACCTTCTTTATTTTATTTTCTAATTTTAAATATTGAAAAAGTCCCATATGCTTTTGAAACTAGTGTTTCATTGTTCATAACTTCTGATTCAAGAACACCAAATGATTTCCCTCTATATATTACCTTAGTATCACATATGAGTTTTCCCTCTTTAACGGGTTTAAAGTAAGTTATTTTAATTTCTATAGTAGCACACGACTCATCTTTTTCCAATAAAGAATATAACGCTCCACCCATACCAGTGTCTGCCATTGAATACATAACAGCTCCATGAACAGTTTTATGAGGATTAAAATGATTCTCATTAATCTGTAAAACACACCGTGAAAATCCCTTTCTTAATGAAGTAAATTCAAACCCGATTAAATCTCCAAATGGATGAAATCCTTTAGACTTAAGAGGATTAGGTTCAGACATAATGTATTTAGATTCTAAAAAAATTTAAACTTATTGAGTTGTAAAAGTAGGAAAAGTAAGAAAAATAGGAAATTGGAGAAAAGGTTTATAAGGAAGAAAAGTCTTATAAAAATTATGTCCGGACAAGATAAACAAAATTGTACTTGTGACCCATCGACCATGGATTCACAGTGTTGTAAGGTTGAGGCACTTGTAACTGTTGATAGAAAAGGACAAATATTATTACCGAAAGATCTTCGAGAAAAAGAAAATATAATGGAAGGAGATAAATTTGCAATAATAAATGTAGGAGCAGGGGGAAAACCATGTTGCTTAATCTTGATGAAAGCGGATATATTGGAGCCAATGGTACAAAATGCGTTAGGACCTGTTTTGAAAATTATAGTACGAAGAGAAGATAATAAAGAAGAGAAGAGAGAATAATAATGAAGAGAAAAGGAATTTATAAGCCAACAATAGAAGATATTATTGAATTAAGTGGGATTGAAGCATTACATCCTGGTGGAATGGATTTAACTCGTAGAACTGCTGAACTTGCTAAATTAAAGCCAGGGATGAAAGTTCTAGATGTTTCGAGTGGTCGTGGAACTCAATCTATATTTTATGCTAAAGAATTTGGTGTAGAGGTCACTGGTCTTGATATTTCAGATGAAATGATACAAACTGCAAATGAAAATGCCAAAATAGAGGGAGTCAGTAATTTAACTTCTTTTAAAAAGGGAGATTCTCAATTTTTACCATTTGGGGACAATTATTTTGATGTTGTAATTAATGAGTGTGCCGTAGGAATTCCTGATGATTCACAAAAAGTATTAAGTGAGATGGTTCGAGTTGCTAAACCAAATGGTGTTATAGTAATTCATGAATCAACATGGCGCAAAACCCTTTCAAATTCTGAGAAGGATGAAATCTCTGAACGCTATGGAACAACGCCATTAGAGTATGAAGAATGGATTAAAATGTTACAAAAAGCAGGTGTACGAGAAATTATGACTGAATTTGATGAATGGTCAAAACCAGAAATGTTTTGGAAAATTAGAAAGGATAGGGAGGTAAACCACTATTCAAAAGTACTTTCTAGTTCTGAGTTAAATACAACTATTAAAAAAATAACGCAAAACTATGGCGAAGATGGGGTAAAAAAAGCACTTGAAAATCAAAAAAAATTTTGGGAAGTAGTCCTTAATGGAACTTTGGGATACTGCCTATATAAAGGTATAAAATAAAAAAAATGAATGGAGGTAAAAAGTATGGTAGAATTAGATGACGATAAAATAAGAAAAATCGTGAGAGAAGAATATGCAAATGTAGCGAATCGTCGAAGAACTTCAAGTTGTTGTGGGCCATCTAATGAATCAGAAATAATACAATCGAGCTCATGTAGTTCTGAAAGTTGTGGTGGAGCAATTAAGATTCCTGCTGAAAAAATGGATGAGTTTTTACAAAAGTATAGTACTCAATTAGGATATACCGAAGATGATTTGAAAAGTATACCAGATGGAGCAAATCTAGCTCTTGGATGTGGTAATCCTACTGCGCATGCTTCTATAAAAGAAGGTGAAACCGTTTTAGATCTTGGATCAGGAGGCGGATTGGATTGTTTCATTGCTGCAAAGAAAGTAGGAAAGAGTGGTAAAGTTATTGGTGTAGATATGACACCTTCGATGATTGATAAAGCTCGAGAAAATGCAATAAAAGGTAATTATGATAATGTTGAGTTTAGACTTGGTGAAATTGAGCATTTGCCAGTTGCAGATAATTCGGTTGATCTTATAATATCCAATTGTGTAATCAACCTTGCTCCAAATAAAGAAAATGTATTTCGCGAGGCATTTCGCGTACTAAAACCGGGAGGAAGAATAATGGTTTCGGATATAGTATTATTAAAGGAACTCCCTGACGTTGTAAGGACAAATGTACAGGCTTATGTAAGCTGTATTGGTGGAGCAATAATGAAAGATAAATATCTAAAAGCGATTGAAAACGCAGGATTTCAAGATATTGAAATCGTTGATCAAAGTAATTTTTCAACAACTGAATTTCTACTCAACGATGATGATATTAGAGAAGCTTTAGGAGATCAGATTGAAGAAGTCAAGAAATTAGATCAATTAGATTTTGATAGCACTAGTATCAAAGTGAAAGCCATAAAACCTATAAACTAAGATTTTTTTTTATTTTTATTTTTTAAAAAAAAGAATTATATTTGAGATATAATTCAATTCTTTAATTAGAATAAAAAGTTATAGGAATTTCAATATGGTCTCATTTACTTTTGTAGTATGTGCTGAACCTTATAAATATGAAGCTATAGATACTGTAATTAATTTGGGAGAAGCAATACTTAATAAAGGGCATCAGATTGTAGGCATCTTTTTTTATGGCAGTGGAGTCTATAACATCAAAGAAAGAAAAATAAAGGATACTTCAATCCGTAATTTATCAGAACGACTTGAAAATTTTTGTAAAATTAATAGGACTGAATTTGCTGCCTGTAGTACTTGGACAAGCTTTTCAGGGATTAAATCTGAAGAATTTATAGAAGGAGCTCATCAAGAAGGTTTGGGTGGGCTTTCACTTATGATTGCTGAATCCGATAAAGTAATTTTTTTTGGTCCTGGAGGGTGATTAAGCATTGGTTAATTCAGTTGTAATTATTTGTGAGGATGGACCTTTTGGTAAAAATTCAGTGGTAGAATCAATCCGTATGGCCGCAGGATTACTTGCAGTAGGAGATATAGAAGAATGTAATGTAATTTTGCTAAGAGATGCTGTTTACTTTCTAAATAAAAATCTAGAACCGGAAGCTATAAAGGTAGATAAATTTGAAAACATACTAAGATTAATAGAACTCTCTGAATTGAGGCTTTTTATTCATGATGAAGCTTTAAAGCTTGCCGGATTGGAATATAAAGACCTAATACTACAAAATCAAATAAATATTGTTAATATAGAGGAATTATCTCAACTCATCTCCAGAACGGATATGAGTTTTAAATATTAATTAGGCGAAATTTATGAATACTCAAAATTCACTTTTATATTTTTATGGATTCAGTCTTAGACGAAGTGATAGAATAACATCTTTATTGAAAATTTTAAAAGAACAGATTAAATTAAATTTAGAAATTAATATTGTTTTGATACATGATGGTGTAATTGGGACAACCATAAAAGAAAAAACCCCAGAATTATTAATGGAATTATTAAATCTTCCTATTCAAGTCTATGCTGTAATACAAGATATTAGAGCTCGAGGAATGGACCCTAATAACCTAGTTGATAATATAAATAGGATTGATTATAATAATTTAGTCGATCTTTTGGTAGATATGGGAAAAATTGTATCATGGATGTAGGTTTCTGAAAAAATCCTATTGTTTTTCTTAAATAAGTGAAGACTTATAAATTCCTAAATCCCAATTAAAATAGTAAGTTATATTAATCTTAGCTTAATTAAATTTCATTTTATTTATTAGGGGAAGCTATATGAAAGATTATTCAAATTGGGAACCTTTTTTAGATTACGAGAATGAATCTCCTTATCTTGAAAATCCTCATCGTCCGTGGTTAAAATTTCGACCCGATTATATCCCAAAATCAATCAAATTCGAGTCAATCCCCCTACATGAATATCTAAAACTAAGAATCACCAAATTTCTTAATAATGTCTGTGTTTATTATAAGCCAGAAGATAAAAATTATACATACAGAGATTTACTTCATATTTCAGAGAAGATTGCCAATGCTTTGTACAAGATTGGGGTGAGAAAAGGAGATGGTGTAGGGATTATGACAAATAATTGCCCGGAATTTATATTCTGTTGTTTAGGAATATTAGAAATTGGAGCAATTCTAATTCCCATAAATCCTCTTCTCAAAGAAGCTGAAGTTGCTCACATTATTACAGATGCTGGAAATATAAATACAATCTTTGTTCATAAAAATAATTTCAGGACCATTAAGAAAGTTAAAAAGGAAGTTAAATTTGAACATGTAATTCTAATCGGAACAGAAGAAGCTAAACCTGACACTATAACTCTTCACGAATTTTTGAAGAAGACAGTACCAAAGTATCCAGAAATGGATATAGATCCGATGAAAGATATAGCTGTATTATTATATACAGGCGGTACTACAGGTCTACCAAAAGGCGTTATGTTAACACATAATAACATAATAGCTACATCTCTTTCAAGTCTATATGGTTTGAAAGAGAGAGATGTTGAGCTTGAAGACATAGTAGGTAAAAGAGTTTTTTTATCAGTTCTTCCTCTTTGCCATTCATTTGGATTCCAAATATTAATTGCTTCCTTGGTAATGGTATCTATGCTAATAATATTTGACTCATTTAATGATTCTGACGTTCTAGAAGCGATTGAATATTTCAAACCTCCATTATTTATTGGTGTGCCGGTTATGTTTCAAATGTTAATAAATTCTCCTGATTTTAGAGAACGAGATCTTTCAAGTCTAGAGTCAGCTATTTCTGGTTCAGCAGCATTGTTTCCTGAATTAAACAAGAGATGGGAACAAGTTGTTGGATTCAAAGTTGGTCAAGGTTTTGGGCTAACAGAGACTTCTGCGATTTCCCATATGCGACCTACATGGTTACCTAAAATTATACCAGAAAGTATTGGTATTCCTCTTATTGATACTGATGTAAAAATTGTAAATCCTGATACATTAGAAGAACTTCCTCATGGAGAAATTGGAGAAATATTAATAAAAGGACCTCAAATCATGAAAGGATATTGGAATAAGCCAGAAGAAACAGCAGAAACTATAATAAATGGGTGGCTTAGAACAGGTGATCTTGCAAGAATGGATAATGATGGATATTTCTATATTGAAGGCAGAACTAAGGATATAATAAAATACAAAGGATACAAGATTATGCCTAAAGAAGTCGAAGAAAAATTATGTGAACACCCCGCTGTCTTAGAAGTGGGAGTTGTTTCCGCACCTGATCCTGAAATCGGAGAAACTATTAAAGCCTATATTGCTATTAAACCGGATTATCAAGGAAAGATATCTGAAAATGATATTATTGAATGGTCAAAAGAAAAGATGGCTCCATATAAGTATCCTAGGAAAGTAGAATTTGTAAACATATTACCCCGAACTGCTGTGGGCAAGATTTTCAGAAGGAAATTAAGGGAAAGGGCATCAAAGGAAAAATAAAGAATTATAGTATTTAAAATATTAAAGATTCTCACTTTTTGAACGCGTAAATATTGTAAAAAACAAAATAAAAACACCTGTTATTATAAATACACTAAATACATTCCACGCTACAAGAAGTCCTACGAATGGATATAGAATAGCCCTTAAAAGACTTCCAAACATATTTATTGTACTTAATACTGTAGCTCTATTTTCAGATTCAATCTGTAAATTGATTCCATCAACAAATATTAAATATCTAGTATAACCAAATGCTACAATTATAAGAATTAAGGCAAGTCCTAATGGAATTATTGTAGTTATCCCTAAAAGGAGATATGTGATCCCGTTTATTAAATTGATCAGAATTAAAAATAGTCTTTTGTTTTTGGATGATTTCAATAGGGAAGGTATAATAATCGAAAATATTGCGTTTATTATATTCATCCCTGCTAAAATAAATCCAAACCATCCTATTGGAATATTTATTGCTTGTAAATATACTTGATAAGTCCAAAACATAAAGAAAATTAATACATTAATCGGAATCCAATCTAAAGCTAGAATTCTCAGAGTCTTATTCCTTATGAGTTCTTTAAATCCAGATAAAATTATTCTGAAATAACTTTCTTGTTTATAATTATTATTAATCATCTTTGGTTCTTTGAATATTAACGCAACAATAAATGCATTTATATATATAAAAGATAAGCAAGTCATTGTAAATGGTAGAGAAATGAAATTGGCGATCAAAGAACCTATTGGTGCAGATACTGTTAAAGCAATAAGTCTCAGTGTTTGGGATCTTCCCAAAATTGTTGAAAGTTTTTTTTCATTTCCATAAGATTTTAATGAGAAATAAATAAAAGCGTCAGTTGTTCCAGACATCAACGCTGATCCAAACGCCCATAATGTTTCTGCTAACATAAAAACAAAGAAATTTGGAATTATGCTATATGTAAAAGCGGCAGCTGAAATTACTGCAGCAGACAATGACAGTGCAATTTTACGTCCCAAAAAATCTGCAATCGCACCTGAAGGGATTTCAAGGAGAAGTATCATAGCTGTAAAATAACTTTGTAGTATCATAATCTGAGGAAAAGAAAGACCACCCCAATCCATCATAAATGGAATATAAACAGCTCTTACGGTGTGGATCCCTAAAATGAATGTAAAAACATAAAACTTTAAGATATTTGATTTAAAATTTGGTTCCATAATTTTATTTTATTTCTAATTTGATTTGTAAAAAAGTGTATACTTTTAAAAAGTTAATTTTCAGTATTTCAACAAATCAAATTATTTAAAAAAAAAGAGAGTTAAATTATTTTTTTAAACCTTAAGAAATAAAAGACAGCATTAATAATTCCAGCTACAAAACCACCATAAAATCCAGCTTCAGGCCACCAATCATATCCACCAATAAAACCGCGTATTATCCCAAATGCGCCAATCCCTATAACAGCAAAAAAAACAGTTAAAGATGATAAAATCAACCCGATAAAGTCCATTTTTTTAAAAGGAATGAATTTTTCTGGCAGTAATTCATTTATTGCTACGATAATTTGAGCTATGAATAATATGATCATAAAAATTTGGGCTGTTAAATCTGCATCAGTATAGTATTCACATCCAAATAAACATGAATATCTAACTCCATATCCAGAATAATAGAATCCAGCAAAATCAGTAACTAATATCAGAATTAAACCAACTAGGCTGATTATTAAGATAATTATGGCAAATGCGTCTATTTTCCTCTCTGATGACATTTTAAATTCCTCTTAAGTTAATTGAGAGATTTTTATTGATAATAATTTATTTGGGTTATAGAATTATATAAATATTTATTTTATATTTTTAAAGCTATTATTCCTAAAGATTGCATACTTCCATTGCGTCTTTAGCCATGATTTGAATAGTAGATTCAATTATTCTATACTTTTTTGACAAATAATCGTTTATTTTTGATATAAAATCTTCTTGATTTTCTTGGATCATGTCTTTATTTAGTTTAACATGCGCTGAATATATGAGCATATCTGGGATAATTGTCCACAGGTGCGCGTCATACAATTCTGCAATTTCAGGAAAACTAGATTTTAAATCTTCGCTTATAGTATCAATATTCATTCCTTTCGGTGCCATTTCAAGTAAGATGCGAGTTGATTCTCTTAATATTCCATAAGCCCAATAGATAATAACAATAGATATTCCTAAACTTACTAATGGGTCCAAGAGAACAAATCCAGTAGACATTATTATAAAAGCTGCAATAACAATTCCGATTGAGGAAGCTGCATCTGCGATCATATGATAAAATACACTTTTTACATTTAGACTAGAGCTACGATGGCCTTGAAGGATTAAAATACTTGTTACATTTACTGCAAGTCCGATAAAAGCAACAATCAACATATAAAACCCAATAACCTCTTGAGGATTAAGGAATCTAAGAATTGCTTCATAAATTATTACTCCTACAATAGGAATCAGAAATAAACCATTGATAAAGGCAGCTAAAACTTCAGTTCTATATAAACCAAAAGTTCTATGATGACAAGAAGGTTTTCTCGCAATAATATTTGCAAGTAAGCTAATTGATATTGCGAATGCATGTGTAAACATATGACCTGCGTCACTAATTAGACCAATACTATTTGTAATAAATCCCCCAACTATCTCAATAATCATTACAATCAAGGTAATTATTAAAGATAAAATCAATCGCCTTCTTTCTACTGATCGAAATTGAAACAGATGATCGGAATAGGCTGTTCTAATTTCTTTATTTTCCATTATACCTCTATCAATTATTATTTTTAGGTCAATTTATATAATAATTTATTTTTTTTTCTTTTCTTCTAATCTTTTTCTGGTAACACAATATACTGGACCCATTCGCATAGACATAAAGCAACCATTGCAACTAATACATTTTGCAGGTGAAATATCTCCACTATACCAACGATTTGGAAGTTCAGGTTCATATATTAATGGACGGCACATTGAAATGAAATCAGCAGTTTTCTCTTGAAGAGCTCTTTCAGCAAAAAGCGGATTCCTAATACCTCCCATTAAAATTAATTTACTATCTTTCATATATTGTTTAATTTCTTTAGCATGTGGTAAGAAATAGTTTTCTTCTTCAGATGATTTGATACGTAAGCTTGGATATGATTTCTTAGTAAAAATTTGCGCTTCACTTCCTCCACCGCTTGGCTCAATTGCATCAAATCCAAGTTCAGAAAGAATTTTAACGTATTCAAGACCCTCATCAAACTCTAGTCCGTTTGGAATAAAATCATCTACTTGTAGTTTAATCATTATAGGAAATTGTTTTCCTAATTCATCTCTTAGACCATTATAAATATCAATTAAAACCTTAGCTCTCTTTTGAGTACTTCCTCCATATTCATCCTTCCTTTTGTTAGTATAAGGAGAGATGAAATTACACAAATAATAACCATGAGCAGCATGTAATTGTATTAAATCATAACCACATTCAAAAGCTCTACATCCAGCATCAACAAATTTTTGTGATAAATTACTTATTTCTTCAACTGTTAATTCTCGAGGTGTTGATCCTGTTATTTTAAAAGGAATTGGAGATGGTGCTAATACCGGATATTTCGGATGGTTACCTTGACGACCTGTGTGTGCTAATTGTATAGCAATTTTAACTTCAGAAAAGTCATGGACAGTTTCTACCAATTTTTTTTGACCTGGAAGAAATGAATCATCAAACAGGCATTCTTGATATGGACTCGCACTACCTCCAGGATCTACAGCAGTAAAACCTGTTATTATTAATCCAGTACCTCCACTTGCTAATTCTTTATAAATATTGATAAGCTTTTTACCAACATACCCATACTTTTCTGAACTTTCCATATGTGTCGCCGAACGTACAATTCTATTCTTGATTTGTACATTTCCAATACGTTCCGGACTAAAAAGAGTTTTTAATTCCAATTAAATCTCACTTTAAATTTATCTAAGAAATTTATTTATCCTTGTGATTATAAGTTATAAAAAAGGATTCTCTATAACTTTTAGGTTTTATAAAGAAATTATTAGAATTAGTACTTTTCATTCCAAAAAGCATATCTAAATTTTATACTTACTAAGCACTTGTTTTAATGACTCATAATTCAATACTCCTACAAATTTTCTTAAAACTTTTCCTCCTTTCATAAAGAGAGTTGTAGGAATCGAACTAATTCCAAAAAATTGAGCAATCATAGGATTTTCATCAACATTTACTTTAGCAAAAATAAATTCATGTGAGTATTCTTGATTCACTCGCTCAAAAATGGGAGTAAATAATTTGCATGGAGAACACCATTCAGCCCAAAAGTCAACAATTAGTACTTTATCGGGGAAATCTTTTAGTAAATTATTGAATTCATTTTCTGTTTTTACATTAATAATTTCCCTTGGCTCAGATTGAAGTTTAAATAACATTTCGGCTTTTTTAGCCCTTATTCTTTCTAATTCATCATCAGACATTTTTGGTGATTACCGGTTCTTAAGAATTTTTAGTATTCAATGAAATACTTTCTTATATCTCTTATACTTAACAAGTAAAAATTTTTATTTAAACCTCTGGGTTATGGAAAAGAAACACGATAATAGAACGGATATTCCAAAATAACCTTCAATTTATAAATTTTTTTTAAAATATGAGTTTTATAATAACTCTTAAGATGAATTAATCATAGTTTAGAATATTAAATATTAATTAGAAATGTGAAATTCATTGAATGCCAACAATCTTAATGAAGTAATTAATGTTATTAATAATAGATGTACAGTAAGAGATTATGAAACAACCCCATTATCCCAACAAGAAATTGATCTGATCATTCATAGCGCTATGCGAGCTCCAACAGCAGGTAATATGATGTTTTATTCCATTATTGAAGTTAAAGACCAAAAAAAGAAGGAAAAGTTAGTCAATACCTGTGATAATCAGCCTCATATTGCAAAAGCCCCTCTAGTTCTTATTTTTCTTGCAGATATGCAACGATGGTATGATTATTTTACTATATCAAGAGTTCCAGAAAAATGTGCTAGTATCAATCGAATTTATCGAACACCAGATGAATCCGATTTATTATTAGCATGTTGTGATGCTTTAATTGCCGCACAGAATACAGTAATTGCAGCAGAATCAATAGGCATCGGTTCATGTTATATTGGAGATATCATAGAAAACATTGAGATTCATCGTGAGATGTTCAATCTCCCAAAATGGGTATTTCCAATAGCTATGCTTTGTTATGGATATCCTAAACAAGAACCTTCTCAAAAAATACTTAAAAATCGATTCCCTAAGAAATTTATACATTTTACCAATACTTATAACCGTTTTAATAAAGCGGATTTCTTTGAGATGTTCCAAGACTTTGAAAAGGAAACTTACGTAGAACACGCTGAAAATCTAGGACAAGACTACTATTTAAGAAAGACAGGTTCAGAATTCGCTAAAGAAATGAGTCGTTCTGTTAAAACAGCAATTCGAGATTGGATAAAAAAAGATTAATTTAATAGTATAGAGTATTATTGATATGGAGATCGAAACATTAGTAGAGGATAAATTAGATATAATTTGTACTGTATGTCTGGATCCAAGTGTTGATAAAAAAACAAGAGATCTTATGGAAAATGGCATGGAGGAAAGAATTCGCTGGATTAAAGAGATGGTACCTAAAGGTCTCGAAATATTGATCGCCTCTGAAAAACCTAGAGAGGAAAAAATCCATTATAAATGGGTAGGACCTATGTTACATTCAGATTTAGCAATTCATGGACGAGTACATATGGGGTTATTAGAATACATCCCCATAGAGAATGCATTAGAACCTATTGATGGAAAAAACTCCCTTTTTATTAATTGTATGTGGGTTCTTCCACCTTTTTGGAATAAAGGAGTAGGAACGGCATTAATTAAGCAATTTATTGAAAAAGCAAAAAAATTCGGGGGCGCATGTGTAATAGTATATGATGGAGACCGATGGTTTGGTACATCTATAAAATATATGCCTTTATCCTTTTTCAAGAAATTTGAGTTTAAAGAAGTTGATAGAGACGGAAATCGTGTTCTCCTCTATCTTGATCTTGGTTCTTCTTCTGTGCCAAAATTTATCATTTCAAAAATAAAACCTTTTCATAAGAATAAAAAATTACTATTAGATGTTTTTTATAATAGCCAATGTCCTTGGTCAAAATTCATGATTAATGAGATTAAAAAGGGAGTAAACAAACGTTCAGATATAAATTTAAATATTTATAATACTGATGATCCTAAATTAGTTAAAGATTTGGGGATTTCTAGAGGAGTATATCTAAATGGCAAACCTATTATCAAAAGAATGGCATCATGGGAAGAGATTAAAGTAGAAATTGATAAATTCAATAAAGGATCTGAATAGGTATCTTTCGTTATTAATTTCATTAAAAATACTTAAAAGAGTGGGTTTCTATATTTAAGTTTAAAAGATTATTAAAGTATCAGTCTTAATGAAGATTCATTCTCTCTTTATCTTAAAGAAGACGGGAGCTTGTATATATAGCCGGAATTTTACAGATGATTTTAAAAATCTGGAGGTAAACTTAATCACACCCTTCTTTTCAGCAATATTTTCATTTTCTGAAAATGTAATCTCAAGAAAAACTCCTGAAATTCTTGAAATGAGAGAATTAAGATTTGTTTTTAAGGTCCAACAAGATCTTATTTTTTCTTTGTTATCAGATTCAACAGCGAGTCTTTTATTTGTAAGTACACGTTTAGAAAGAATTGCTGATGTCTTTTTGGATCAATACCCTGATACTACTAAAATAAAAGATTATCAAGAAATAGAAAACCCAAAATTTGATTTAATGGTTGATTCGATAATCAGAGGAGAAGACGAGATATATATGAGTCAATCATTTTATCAGAAAGTTATTGATGTTTTTGAGGAATTACTGTATGAGAATGAGCTTCTTGGAGCTGCTCTTCTAACCACCAAGGGAAATACTATTTATACTTCACTACCAAATGAAATTTTAGTAAACGCTTTGAAAGAACTTGAAATTAGATATATGATAGGTGCATTAGACCTTCCGGAGATGTACTATGGCTTAAAAAGTGGACAAAAGGTATTCTCTAAAGTGATAGATATTCCATGGAAATTAGATCCATTATTGGTGGTTGTTCTTTATGATTCTACCATGCCTTTAGGAATGTGTGATATGAATTTACAAAAATTAGCACACAAAATAACTAATATTATCTAACTGATTACACTGAGATATAAAAAAAAGAGATAAAGAAAATAAAAAGAAAAAACTCAATTTTACATGGGTACTAAGTAAAAGTAAATACACACAATTCCTAACAGAAATGCTACAACTGCCCAAACATACCTAAATGCTTTTGAATAGTTTCTATATCTTCTTCCAGATTCAGACCATATCGTATCTACTTGAATATAAGGGATGGGACCTCTTCTATACCATCCTTTAATTCTGACTCTTTGTCCTATTAACCGCTTAACCGTTCTAAGAGAAAAAATTAAATCTACAATACCAATTCCAAACCGATAATCCACATACATTAAACCTGTATTATCTTGGAAGTACATATCCTCACTGAAATAGTATCCTGGGATGCCTCTTCCGACAATCTTACCCTCAATATAGGCGGGAATAGTGCGTATGGGACTGACTTTCACGCGTGTAACAAGATCTACTACTTTTTTATCTTCGAATCCACCTTTATACATGTACAGAGTTTTCAATATCGACATAAATCCGATAATATAAAACCCAACAGCCCAAACAAGCCACATATTCGCATAAAGAGGTGCAAGAAAAGCAACATAAAACCCAGCAAAAGCTAAATCAAATAACCATACAATCGTAATTCCAAGCAATACTAAAAAGACAAGTGTAGGAAGAGCTTTCATGAATAAATCCCATAAGAATTGATCCCATAATGTTTTACCTGCTTGTTCTTCCTTCAACTTCTTGGCATCGGAAAAATCAATCTCAGGTTGTATTCCATAGATTTCACATAACATATTCAAGCGCATAATTCTTTTTGCTGGTAGAGGATGAGTTGAAAACATTTGGAAATATTTTGCCCAAGGATTATATAAATCCCAAGCAGCCGCCTTTTGAATCGTTTCCATCGATAAGGTTTGAGTTGTTCCCATACTTATAAGACCTAATCCTTTAGCAGCACTTGGATCAAAAATTCCTAAGCCTCTCAATGCTCGTACTCGTGACTTTTTGCGCTCTTCAATATTACTATCAGCTAATAATCCATAAGCAATTTTGATAAAAGCTGTCGAAAGAGCATTTGGATTCTGTAATACTTCTGCACTATGTTCATCAGCATAATATTCCCTTATTCTACTGACTATTAAGGATATTAAATAACTTAAATAATAACTAATATAAGATAAAACCGCGATTGCAATTAATGCAAGTGCTAAATACGACCCCTCATCACCATCACCACTTCTCCTACGACCCGAATAAATACTAGCATAGTAAGCCCATCTAGCGACCGTCAGTAACAGTAAAGGAATCGCAAAAACAACTGTCATCAGTATGAAATCTGAATGGACTACATGTCCTAATTCATGTGAGAATACCGCATTCTGCTCCTTTTTATTTAAATAATGCAATATTCCATCTGTTATAACAACTCTTGCTGAGTTCTTACTCCATCCAAATGTAAAAGCATTAGGGTTAAGATCGTGAATTATTCCAAGCCGTGGCATTTTTATTCTATTATAAGCAACAACCTTATCAAGAGATTCTGCTAGATGGGGGTATTGCAAAGCGAATTCCTCATATGGAATCCAATCAATTCTGTAAAGCCATCCAACAATTAATGGTGAAATACCATATTGGAATAGAACCATTCCAATTGTAATTGCAATCATTATAAGCAAACCCCATATCGATGAAGGAAGAAACCATACCCCTATTACGAAGACGACGGCATACAGCAAGGCAAATAACGCAGTTATAGCAAGCCCCGAAGCTAATCTTAATCCTATAATTTTTCACCTTTCAATTTATTTGATTTTTTTTTATTTAGATTTATAAAATATTTTGTTCATGTTATTGTAGATAGACACACCTATAAAAACTTTTTAACTAAAAATTAAAAACGTTAGATAGATTATAACAATAAAATATATTCCTTTATAAGAATTGACTTGACGTGTATGATGTTATAATTATTGGAGCTGGCATTGCTGGTACAACTTTTGCCGCGAAAATTTCAGAATACGCAAAAACGCTTCTAATTGAAGCTCAAGATTATAGGAAAGAAATACCTATAAGAACTAATGTATTTCCAGAACATAATCGACCTTTTATTAAGGAAGAAATTGATTGGGATAATAAAGATATCTTTCCTTGCCTTCACACAAAAACTAATTATATGAGTGTTGAGTTTAATGGTGTCATTGATTCCACGGAATTTGGAAAACCTTTAGGAAACATTTGTCATACTGAAAATATAATAAAAGCGCTTATTGATCAACTTGAACAACAAGGAGGTAAATTCAATTCAGGAGAGAAAATTTCGAAAATTAACAGACATACTGATTCTTTAGAAATAATTAATAATAAAGGTGAATCATATAAGACCAAAGTATTAGCACTGGCGACAGGTTCACGTGGGTTTGACTTACAACGTTCTCTTGGGTTTGAAACTCCAGATCATTACACTGGGGCCTTAATCCATTTATTCGGAAATGAAGATAAAGTAAATGAAAATTTGGAATACAACTACGTGTTTCACATAAATCCCAATATATCAACTAATGGACCTTTTTATTTTAATAGAGGCAAAGCAAGAATAGCAACAGGATTTTTAGGGAAAAAAAATGAATCAAGGGAAGAAATACTGGCTAAACTAGAGAGAATTTTGAAAAATTATAAGCCTATTCAACGTTTCGTAGATGGACTGAAATATGATTTATCAACTGCCGTAGTGGGAGAAATATCCAAACATCCTATTAAAAACTTCTCAAATGATCGAGTTCTTGTCTTGGGTGAAGCAGCAGGATTAGTTACTGCTTTCTTTTATGAAGGTATGTTGCCCGGGGTAGCATCTGGGGATATAGCAGCCAAAACATTAATACCCTTATTAGAGAAAGATAGCAAATTTAGCCGATTAGAATTAAGTAAATACGATCAAGAAGTCAAACGTGTTCTATTCACATATTTCAAGAATGGTAATGCCCTGGAATATTTAATATATAATGAAGGGTCTTATGTAAAGTCTTTATGGCGCTTGTATACAGAATTACTCAGTGAAAATAAATTAGCAAGAAAATATATCTATGAAGCATATATAAATCAAGATCTTTCCACGCACAATACAAGTAATGACAGATATGTGGGAGAAAAATGGTTTGGTAAACTTCCTACTCTTTCTAAAGTAACTTTAAGTCCAAAATTCTTTAAAGCACTCCTTATGTGAAGATATTTAAAAAAAGAAAATAAAAAAAATTATTTAAAAAGAACTTCTATTCATAAGTTAATAGAGGGCAAACAACTCTTCCACTTGCCTTGAATTCCTCAAGATCTTCTTTAGTAAGAATAGTTTCCTTCATTTCACACGTGGAACAATTCCACTCATATTTTTTACGATCATCACTTTCAATTATAACTCCAGTATTAAAGTTATGTTTAACGCCACATGGGAATTTATTCATAATTTTTCACCATACACTTTTCAATCTTTGTGTCTTTTTGAACAAACCTCCAGATAATAAATTTATAATCTGAACGAATTATCAATACTTTATCATTTATTAATTATAATATCTTTTTTAACTATTTAAACCTTTCCCATGTTGTTCCCACTTCTGTAAATTAGGTTACGACAAAAAATATTCCCATAAATTCTTGTGAAAAATGAACAAAATAGCTATAATTCCCATAATGACTGAAAATTCTTAAAAAATATAGGATTCCAAATTTAAGTTTTTGGGTTTCGATTGAACATTATTTAGAAAATAAAACCAGTTATCATTAAAAACGGGATTTAAGGTTAGAAACTTGCTAATACAATGAGACTATACCATCAACGATTTTAGATTCCTCTTGAATATTTTAATATTTCTCAGTTATTGAAATATATATAATAAGTTCTTAAGTAACATATTATTATTAATTGTATTTAGTTTACATGTGAAAATTCAAGTATAATACTAATATAATTTTTACAATAAACATGAATTAGAATAGTAGATTTTTATTATTTAATGGGGTTAATCTGAATTATGAATTCAAAATCTCGAAAGAAAATTTTTAAAGTATTAATTATTGTTGTTTCTTTTTTATTTTTTCTCAATATGTTCATCCTACCTGTAAGAGCTGAACAATTGACAAAAACAACTTATCTTGAACAATGGATTAAAAATCCAGATTTTGATGATAGTGCAGATTGGATATCCCTAATCATGGGTGACGTTACTGATGTTAATAATGACATCAGTGCTGGACAAGCAAATTTTAATGTTCAAGGAGAAACTTATACAAA
>JBHLLJ010000055.1:0-21452 GCA_048885705.1 Candidatus Hermodarchaeota archaeon
TGTATGTTCTGTGATCGTTATGATCAGTTTTGTATATATTTGTATCTACAATAAATTATAATCTTTATAATTTTGTATAATATTTTTTTATTGACTATGTCTATTTAAGTTACTTCATAATATAAATATTTAACTCTACAAAAATGTGATATGTCTGAGAACAGACGAAAAGAGGGGAATTTAGTGGGATTTATAATTTATAAGAAATTTAGAATTCAAAACTAAATGAAAAAAAGAAAAAGGGGATAATCAGTTTTTACTTACAAGAAATTTTAATGGTGGAGATACATGAACCTCTCCATATAATACAAAAAAATTTGATTATAATAACCTGTGAAATAGAAATCAGATGCATGTCCCCCAAAGGGCATCCATAGTATAGCGCAGTTTTCATTCTCATTAGCATTATATATGTTGCGAATATTTTCAGCTATACTAAAATAATTAAGTATATCATGTGTACCTTGAAATATAAGGCAAGGGGGGCTATCATTTCCAATTAATTTTTCTGGATTTTTAAATTCATCACTACCACCAATTCCAAAAAAATTCATTAAATCATTTGCTGGATAAAAAGGAATCATACCTTTTATGGTTAAATTAGCACTAAACATATCTGTATAATTACCACTCGCAATAGCTAATCCTGCAGCACAAGTTAGATGGCCTCCTGCGGATCCCCCACTGATAAATACCGAATCTAAATTTGCACTATAGATATCTGCATTATCTGTTAAATAATTAGTAAAAATACCGATGTGGCGCAACATATCATCAATATTAAAATTGCCTTTGTTATACGCAGGTGTTAATGGATCCAATACATACAAAGGATTTATAGCAATTCCATATTGAATATCAAATACTCTATATCCTTGAGCTGCAAAATATTTGTTCATTTGCATCATATTCATCAAACCTTTATCACCAGAGACCCAGGCTCCTCCATGTATCCTTATAATCGTTGAATTTGAACCCGGAAGTTCTTTATCATTCTCTAAAGGCATGTAAGCATCAAAATATAGTTTTATTCCTTCATCATCATAGAATAGAATATCTTTTTCAATTTTACAATCTTTTGGGGGTATCCCTAAAAAGTAACTTGATAATGAAAAAGGGGTGTCTAAAAAGAAATTATTAACTTCAGAAGGTATATTTTCTCTCCAATCTGAACCAAAAGTGTTTGAAAAGTTTTGTTCAATAGCATTTATTGTATTTTGAGTAAAAAATAATGGAGACAATAGCAAGCCAGATACTAAGAAACCACTCAAAGCAGTTCTATAAAATTTTTTAGAATTCCATCGCGTATGTTTCAATTTTAAAAGAAGAATGGTATTCGCAAAAAATATTATAGAAAAGAAGATACCAAATTGGCCCGATATGATTGCGATAAATGTGGTAACAAATTCAAATGACCCTAATAAAATAACAATTCCAAAGACAATTCCAATGATAAATGTAACCCTGGAGGTTATTGTTATAATTTTTTTTAATATCCTTTTAGTTTTAATTAATTTCTCTGTAATTATTTTATCAGAATAATTATCCTCCATCCCTAATTTTATCCTATTGTAAGTTTTATTTCCAAGAATAGCATAAATAATTCCCAATATAAAAGTTCCAAAATAAAAGAGAGAAATTAAGATGTATGCTAATAAATTATCAATTATTTGATTTGAATATGTTACAGACACAAGTAAATTTCCAAGCATCATAAAAACAATAGCAAGAATGATAAATGCTAAATATACATAACTCAATAAATTCATCTTGGTAATGAATCTTCCTCTTCCATTTTTCTTATAGGAGTTAATAAAAATAAGAATAAGGTTTCCAAAAAATGTTAGTAAGAGAAGAACTCCAAAAACATCCCATAATATTAAGTAGACAGGAAATAAGAAATAAAAAATTCCTAAAATGATGCAAATTGAATTCAAGAGAACTGAGGAGTAACTAGCAATCTTAAAAGTATGCAATTTTAGCCAATTCTTATTGATCTTCATCTTACTCTTGATTTTCCCCTAATTTCTATTATAGATTTAAATCTAAATCTAATAACTGAGATTCTTAATCAAGTTAAATATTCTTATACCGAATGATTCATAGAAGAATCATAACTTAAACTTATAAAATTAATCAAAAATCTAGTATTAAAATGTTGACAAAAATAAAAATTTTTAAGGTGAAAAAGGAGAATATCAGAAATTCATACTAAAACTTTGATGATACCTTTATTCTTCTCTTTCCACTTTTTTTGTGTGATAATAACACGTACATTCATTTAGTAATGTTAGATAACTTCACTAAAGGAAGAACCAAGGGACCATTAGGCAAGATGAGTATAGAAGCATCTTTTCCATATTTCCTTAAACTAATTTTAATAGCTTCTTCAACACTTTCCGCGAATTTTAAACCAATATTGCCAATTTCATTTTGATTTAATTTTGAGATAATAAAGATCTCAGCTTTCATAAGAATTCTAGCAAGAATTTGAATTTCCCATTGATCAGGTACAATAATTTCCTTATTCAATATTCTTTTGTGAATTTCGCTCGGATTCATTCCAGAGAATATTAGCTCTTTAAATTTTTCTTGCCCAATCCCATCAATACATTCATTTACGGCAATAATTGTGCCGCTATTCTTCACGGCCATTTCTCCAATTGCCATGCTTTTTACTGCTTGGTATAAATTAAGATCTAAGGGATATCCTCCATTTCCGCATATTACTATATCAAAAGGCTTCTCAATTTCTCTGAAAATATATTTCTTTTGATATTCAATTAATTTTTCATGAGCTTTAATAAGATCTCCCGCAGCTATTTGAACAATTTCATGATGCTCATTAATACATACATTAACAATAAAGTCTACTCCAATTAGTTTTGAAATTTCAATTCCATGTTTATGTAAAGGATTTTCTTCGTAAATTCCAAATCTAGCATATTCCGAGTTAATTTTTTCAGCAGAGTGATTAAATTGGATAGTTTCTGCTCCTAAAATACCCGGTACAATAGATTTACGACCGCCTGAAAATCCAAAGAAGAAGTGGGGTTCAACATAGCCTGTTAAGATTTTTAAATCAGACTGAGCATAATATTTATTAACTAAGATTGGGTTGTTATCATTAAAATTTCCTATGCGAATTAAACAATCTTTATCATTGGCTTGATGATTAATTACTTTAATTCTGCCTTTTAGATTTTTACCCAAAATACGTTCTATTTCATCTTCATAGGACGGACGATGTAAGCCCGTAGCAATTATAATGGTGATTTGATTATCAATAATCCCATAAGCATTTAATTCATCTATTAAAGCTTCAAGGATTAGGTTTGAGGGAACTGGTCTAGTAGCATCACTTGAAACAATACAAACCTTCTTTAAATTATTTTTATTCTTTATGATCTCTTTAAGAGGTAGACTCCCAATTGGATTATTAATTGCCTCTTTAATTTTTGCTATTGGATTTTCAATACCTTTTTGTTCAACTGGTTGATGGATGGTAAAATTCCATTTTGAATCCAAATTTATTTCAATATTATTTTTTCCATATCGAAATTTCATGATTTTTCACTGTTCTCATGAATAATTTCTCTAGCTTTTTCAAAAATTTCAATTGTATTTACACCAGCAGGACATTTGATTTGACAGAGACCACATAATGTGCAGGTATGAAAGACTTCTACTATTAAGTCATTTAGCTCTAAATCACCATGAACTAATCCGTTTAAGAGACATAAACGACCTCTTGGACTATAAATTTCTAAAGCATAATTTATTCTCGATGGACAAGAGATACAAAATCCACATCTCATACATTTCAATTCTAATATTGTATCAGATTGGTTTTTTAGAGAACGCTTTATATTTTGAGTATTAAAATCTCGAGGATCACCTTTTCCAATGCCTGGATTTAAGATCATATTTGGGTCATAGAACTTTTTAATTTGTGTCATTAATTCAATTATATTAGAGTCGTGTTCTAATTCTAGATATGGTGTTTTAATTTTTCCTATTCCATGTTCACCAGTTATTGAACCCCCTACAGGGATTATAATTTCTCTATACAAATAATCTATTGCCTTTTGGAAATCCTTTACATCTTGCTCATCATTTTCATTAAATAAAAATGTAGGATGTAAATTACCTTCCATATGACAAATGATTGCTACTAACAAATTTTTAGCATTAACTTTTTTAGGTATCTCCTCAATCTTTTTAATTACTTCAGAAAATTTGGAAATTTGAATCGTACAATCTTCAACACAAGTGTTTGGTCTGATTCTTGAAAGAGCTGGAAGATTTGCCTTCCTTGCAAGGATTAACCTTTCTCTTTCTATTTCATTCATAGCGACTTTATAAAATATTGGTTTTTTTTGGATAATGATATCAAACATATTGCTGAATTCTTCGTCAATTTCTCGTGGAGAATTTCCATCTACTTCAGCTAATAATACATAACCCATCGGAAAATCAAAAAATTCACCACCTAAATATTCGGTAACAGCTTTTAAAATAAGTTTGTCCATGAATTCGAGTAAGTTGGGTATAATACCACTTCTTCGTAATTCTAAGACGGCTTCCTGCAAATCATCAACATCTTCGAATATAAACAAACCTAATTTCCTAGCTTTAGGTAAAGGCCTGATTCTTAAACCGATCTTTGTAATAACCCCTAAAGTACCCTCAGATCCAATAAAAAGATCTATTATATTATATGAAGATACTGATTTTGACACATTTGAACCTAAATTTAAGATTCTTCCATCTGGTAATACAACATCTAAATACATTATATAATTTTTAGTAACCCCATACTTAAAAGCCTGAATACCTCCAGCATTGTTTGCTACCATCCCTCCGATTGTTGCTACAGAGCTTGAACCTGGATCTGGAGGAAAAAAATACCCATATTGTTTTAAAATCTCATTCAGCTCATCGCATATAACTCCTGGCTCAACCTCAACTAGATTATTTTCAATATCAATCTTAAGAATCTTATTCATTTGACTTAAATCTAAAATAATCCCACCATATGGGCTTAGTGAACCAGAAGATAAACTTGTACCGCTTCCTCGTGGTGTCACTGGAATTCTATTCTTATTAGCTAAATTTAATATTTTCGAAATTTGTTGAGCATCTTTGGGAATTAAAATTAAATCTGGAACCCAATCTTTATTAAAGATAGACCCTCCAAAGGCATAGGTCCATCTTATTTCGTAATCGTCAAAAGAAAACTGTTCTCCGACAATTTCCTTGAATCTTTTTAATAGATCTTTAGAGATTTTATTATAATAAGGTTCCATATTCAATAATTTTAGGTAATGACTTAAGCATATTTTAGTAAAGGGCTTTAGATATATATTATCCTTTCTAAAATAAATAAATATATTGTGAAATCGTAATTTTAATAAGAATAAAACCGTAACTTACATTCAGAACTATCATTTTAAATTAGTGGAAATTTTGGCAAAAATTTTAAAAGATATTTGGATATTAACTGAAAGTGGCTTAACGATATTTAATCGAGTAATTGATCAAAAAGTAGGATCACAAGTCTTTGGAGGTTTAATGAGTGCGTTAAATACTTTTGCAGAAACCCTTTCTGAAGGAGGAATTTCCAATTTTGAATTGAGTAGTATTCGTTTTCTCGTAGAGAAAAAGAATCATTTCCTTTTTGTTGCAAATTCATCTAATGATGTTAAAATTAAAAAAGCATTGAATGAACTAAGAAATGTCTCCAAAATTTTCTTTAAAGTCTATCCTGAAGAAGTTTTAAAGAATTTTAGTGTGAATATAAAATTGTTTGCTGATTTCGAGAAACATATAACTGATTCTCTGGTAGAATTCCCCTAAAAAGTCCCAATTATAACATTGTACCATGTCTACAATACATTCAAATCGTATTATTTTTCATTTATAATCGAAAAAAATTTAAAATTGATTTGATTTCTTATTCATGAAAAAGAAAATTACAAAGAATAAAGGGATAAAAATAAAACGAACAGATTATAATAAATCTGCTGATAATGCAGAATTTAACGAATTTCCACCCATTACTAAGAAAAATCAATTTTATTCAAATTATTTGGATAATATAATTAAAAATCTATCGACTCCAAGGTTTTTGGGTTCAATTCACATGAAAAAAACAAGTTCTCCTAATAATTCAATCGAAAATTTAGTAGAGAATGATTTAAACTTAAAAACTACAAAAGTATTAAAAAATACTTTATTTAATCCCCTAACAAAGATTTTAATTATCTTAGCGATTGTTTTCAATATCGTCTGGTTCCTTTTGTCAGCTATCTTCTAGAAATACAATAAATTGTTAATTAAGAAGCCAGAAAGATAAGGAAATAATGTTTGTAAATACACATGCAAATTATTTTCTGTTTAATAAATTTAAAAGGTATTTATATTTTTTAAGACTAAAATTTAATATCCATTTTAGATATTATAACAAAAAGAATTAGAAAGGTTAGCGATCAATTGATTTACGATGTTATCATTATTGGAGGCGGTATCACCGGTTGTTGTATAGCCCGTACTCTCTCAAAATATGATTTAAAAATATGTTTATTAGATAAGGAAGCGGAGATTGCTGCTGGAACCACTAAAGCTAATTCAGGGGTAATTCACGCGGGTTATGCTTCTTCTAGAGAATATATAAAACGTTACTTATGTATTAAGGGTAATAAATTATACACCCAAGCTGCCAAAGAATTAAATTTTCCATTCAAACGAATTGGTTCCTTTGTAGTAGCATTAGAGGATAATCAGATTGAAAAATTGGAAGAGGAAAGGAAAAAAGGCACTGAGGATGGTATCCCCGGTTTAGAAGTGATATTAGATAAGAAGCAAATAAAACAAATGGAACCTAATTTAACCGATGATGTTGTTGGGGTTTTACACGCACCAACAGCAGGATTGGCAAGTCCGTATGAATTAACTTTTGCCTTAGCAGAAAACGCCGCTATGAATGGAGTAAAATTTTTCAGAAATCATGAGTGTGTCAAAATTAAACATCAAGATTACATTTTTACAGTTCGAACCTATAAGGGCGAATTTCAGACAAGAAATCTGATTAATGCTGCTGGATTGCATGCTGCGAAAATTTCTAATATGTTAGGATTGGATTATTTTAGTATAATGCCAAGAAAAGGTGAATATATTTTATTTGATCGCAATGCTCTTCAATTAAATAAAATATTATTTCCAATGGCAACTAAAGTTTCAAAAGGAATATTAGTGTGCCCTACATTACATGGAAACACATTCGTTGGCCCAAATGCTCAAAATATAACTGATTTTGAAGATTTTTCTACTACTACCGCAGGTTTAAAAGAAATTCTAGATGGTGGGATGAAATTAGTACCAAATCTACCTGTAAGAAGTTCAATAAGAAATTTTGCTGGATTAAGAGCAGTCCCAGATACATATGATTTTATTATAGATAACACTGATGTATACGGATTCATCAATGTAGCTGGGATCCTTTCACCAGGTTTGACAGCAACTTTTGCTATCGCAGAAAAAGTTGTTGAATTTCTCGAACTTTTAGGTGTAGAATTAAAAGAAAACGAAGATTATAACCCAATTCGCCCTAAACCAGAAAGATTTAAGGATTTTTCTAAACAGGAACTATCTAAAAAAATACAAGAAGACCCTTCATGGGGGAGAATTATATGTCGCTGTGAAACAATCCCAGAAAAAGAAATTATTAACGCTATTCATGCTCCTGTAGGAGCAAATACGGTAGATGGCGTGAAATTTAGATGTAGACCTGGTATGGGCAGATGCCAAGGTGGATTTTGTAGACCTCGGGTAATAGAAATTTTATCAAGAGAATTGAATAAAACATATGAGGAAATTACTAAGAAAGGAGAAGATACGAATATTTTAATAGGAAAAACTAAAGATTTCATCTTGAAAAGCAAGGGTGGAGGTGTGAGAGAATGAAAAAATATGACACTGATGTTGTTATTATAGGAGGTGGATCGGCAGGATTAGCAGCAGCCATAGTTGTTAAAAAAGCTGAATTAAATGTATTAATAATAGAAAGGGATAAAGAGTTAGGTGGAATAACCCTTCAATGTATCCATAACGGATTCGGACTTCACGAATTTAAAGAGGAACTAACAGGTCCAGAATATGTTCAACGTTTTATTAATCAAGTGAAAGAGTTAGATATTCCTTATAAATTGGATACAATGGTAATCGAATTTACTCCAGATAAAAAGATTTATGCTGTAAATAATAAAGAAGGATTAATTGAAATAAAAGCTAAAGCAATCATTCTTGCTATGGGTTGCCGTGAAAAAACTAGGGGTGCAATTAATATTCCAGGTTTTAGACCCGCAGGAATATATACTGCAGGACAAGCTCAAAGATTTGTAAACATAGAGGGATATTTACCAGGGAGAACATTCGTTATATTAGGAAGTGGAGATATTGGCATGATTATGGCACGAAGATTAACTTGGGAGGGATGTCAAGTAAAAGCAGTAGTGGAAATCCAACCTTATGTAAGTGGCTTATTAAGAAATGAAGTACAATGTTTGGAAGATTATGGAATTCCTTTAATCACAGGCTATACAGTTACAAAAATCCATGGAAAAGATAGAGTTAAAGGAGTAACCATTTCAAAAGTTGATAGAAATTTTGATAGAGTGATTGGCTCAGATAAATTTATAGAATGCGATACTCTTTTATTATCCGTTGGCTTAATACCTGAAAATGAATTGACTAGAGAAGCAGGAGCAAATATTTCACCAATGGGCGGACCTGTAGTTGATAATAATTTAGAAACTACTATTGATGGAGTATTTGCTTGCGGAAATGTCTTACAAGTTCATGATTTAGTAGATCTAGTTACAGCAGAAGCAAAACGCGCAGGATTAAATGCTATTCAATATGTTAAAGAACGATATAGTAAAAAGGTTGGAAAAAAAGATCAAATAATTTGTAAACCGGGTGAAAACATTAATTATATAAAACCGGATTTGATTAATCGAGTTGATTTATCTAGAGATATTATTTTTACATTTAGAGTTAAACGACCAGATAGAAGACTTCTAATTCAATTTAAAGATGAAAAAAATAAGATCGTTTATAAACGAAAGAGGAGATATGTTATTCCCAGCGAAATGATAGAATTAAAATTAAATTTAAGTGAACAACAAATCGATCCCGAATGTCAATCCTTAGAGGTTGAAGTAATTCCTCGACCTGAGGTTTTAATTGAGGAGGATTGATAAGAGAATAGGTGATGAAAGATATCAGCGAAATCTAATGAAAATGGGCTACCTGAAGGATTTAAGGACATAAGATGCATAATTTGTCCAACAGGGTGCCTTGTCCATGTCGAAAATATCAATGGAGAATTAATAATAGAAGGACATTCCTGTAAGAGAGGGGAAGAATATGCACGAGAGGAATTCGTTGCTCCAAAGAGAATTCTAACTACAACAATGCAAGTAGAAAACGGATTTTTACCTTTGGTACCTGTTAGATCAGATACCCCTATTCTTAAAGATCGATTAGAAGAAACGCTTAAAGAAATCGCAAAAACAAAAATTACAGCTCCTATTAAAATGGGGGACATTCTAATAAAAAATATTTTAGGACTTGAAGTCAATATTATAGCAAGTAGAGACTTAATTGAAATCAAATAACCTTTTCGTCTTTTCAACTTCCTTTTTCTCTTATTTTTAGCTTATTATAAATTTAATTTTAGACCCATCTTTATCAGATTTTTCATTTTACTAAAATATTTAAAATCTAACTAAGATTAAATTGTTAAAAAAGAAGTTTTAAAATTATTTTAGAGAAGACCTATTATGTCAGAATTCGAACAAAAAGTATTGAAACTACTGGAAGAAATTAATACCAAATTAGATAAATTATTGAAAGTCGAGCCTACAAGCATAAGTTCAGCACCATCAGCTCCCCCTGCTTCAACTGTTAAACCTTCTGCCATTGTTGATAAACAAGAAGAAGAAGCACGATTAGAAGAAAGGCCTGTAGTTGAAGGTCGCCGAATTTGTCCAGAATGCGGCAGTACTTCCTTTACTACACATGAAGATAAAAGCCAAGTTTTGCACCAAATGGGCGGCGTAAAGATTTATGCTAATTGAATTTTAATTTCTAAATTCAGGCAAGAAAATACGTTTGCAAACAATGCGGCTACGAATACTAACTAAAATTTCCTTTTTTTTTTTTATATTTTAAATACAAATATAGTCAACACCAATGAAATTATACTTTATATTATGTTAAGATACTTAAGACTGAGGAAGCTATTCATACAATAGGAGACCAAGTTTTAAAAATAAAGGAAGCGATCTATTGCATTATTTTTATAGTTATCATTTGGTTTATTATAAGCTTCATTCACTATTTCATTATTCCTTAATCATTAATTAACGAGATTTTTATAAAAAAACTCATTATTAAACCTTTAAGTTAGATTTTTAATTGCTATATACTTTAAATTCTTAATTAGATATATAATAAGGAATGTGTGGTGCTGAATTAAATTCCTCAAATGAGAGTTAAAAAATGGATTCAATATATTAAAAGTTTTATCTTAAATAATTTTCTCAATCGAAATATTCCTTATTCTGCTCAAATAGAATTGACTCTCAGGTGCAATGGGAAGTGTCCATTCTGTTCTATTCATTCTTTACCTGAATCAATATTGGGTAATGATATGAGCACTGAGCAAATAAAATACCTAATTGATCAAATCGCAGAATTAGGAGTACTTTCTCTTTCTTTTACAGGTGGTGAACCAACATTAAGAGAAGATTTACCAGAACTAATTTATTATACGGGAGTAGTACATGATTTCATGAACGGATTAGCTACTAATGGGTTTTTAGTACCTAAATTATTTAAGGAACATAAAATTGAAGGCTTAGATTACATTTTACTTTCATTAGATTACCCTACAGCAGAATTGCATGATAAAATGCGAGGATTAAAAGTATTTGATAGAGTAATCGAATCTATTAAACTAGCTAAGAGGAATGATATCAAACCAATCATTAGCACAGTTGTTATGAAAGACAATATCCATTTATTAGATGATATTTGCGAATTAAGTGAAAAAATGGGTTGCTCAATTGAAATATATCCTTGTGAAGACATCATAAGGGATTTCCCTGATAAAAGTTACAATATTCAAAATATTCAAGATTTGATACCTGAAATATCAGTATGGGCGAATTTAATACGAGCAATGAGGAAAAAATATAATAATATTCTAACCGATTCAATAAGTGTTGATGTGGTTGAGAAGGGAGGGTTTGGGGGATTCCCTTACTATCATCAAAATATTTTACGTTGTCATGTTGCAGAAGCTTATATATTTATTAGTCACGATGGATTAATGAATTATCCATGCAAAATTCATCCAATTGTAAGTTATGATGCCTTAAAATATCCAATATCGAGTATATATCACTCCAATAAGGTAAAAGATGTAATGAGGATGCATGATAATTATCAATTCTGTAATAATTGTCGGTTGGGATGCGCAATTGTATCATCAATCCCAACTCGGTGGAAAACTGTTTATGCTAAATTTATTAAAGGTTTTTTAGAAGGTAAATTAAGCTAACAAACATCATTATACAATAATAAACTTATTTGCTTGTTTTATATGAAAAAATGGGCATTTCAAAAAATTTAATTAAAAACATAGTTTTCCTAATATAGTGATAAATTAATGTCAGAAATAATAGTACTTATTCAAATAGTATTCATTACTTTAGGGATGATAGTATTAGGAATTGTTCTTAATCATTTTTTGGGACTAACAAAAGAAGCCTTACAAGATATGAGAACAAAAGCTCTAAAATTTCGAGAAAGGATGAAAAATGCTCAACTAATAGGGGATTATGAACAAATGCTACAAATTCAGCGGGAATCTACTCAATTTATGAAATCTGTAATGAAGAAACAGATGATTCCCTTAGGTTTAAGATGTATCCTTTTTATTGTTATTTTTATGATTTTAGGTTGGATTTATGTTGATTATCAATCTGGATTACTGCCATTTCCAATTCTAATTTTTGGTAGTGGATGGATAGCTGTGTATCTAATCTTCTCACTTTATTTCTCCTTGTTTATATGGGGTGTGAAAAGACTCACAGGAATGGGAACAAGAACACAAAGTTCTGTGAAGGAAATCATGGCACTTGTCTCCCCTCAGCAAGAAGCAGGACTCTCATCATATACTCCTACAGATTTATCTGATATCCCAAGAAAAGATGCATGGAAAGATAGAATTGAAGAATAACGTAATTGCAATTTTTAATATTCCAAATTCTTATTAATTTAAAATAATAATGAAGCGAAATATTGTATTAAACATTGTTTTTATCTTAATTTTTATACTTTTTTTGGTTTTATCATTAACAATCGATTTTTTCTTCTTCATTCCAGTTATCTGTTTCTTACCTTTATCTTTTACCACAATAAAAAAAGATAAAAAACTGCATGAGGCGAAAGCAACTCAAACATTATCATACACCGAATTGGAAAATTTAGCAGTAAGATATTGTCAGAGATGTGGCGGAAAAATAATCGAACCAATAGCAGTTTATTGCTATCATTGTGGAGAAAAATTAAATAAAAAATAATATGTGGTAAATTATGGTTGAAAATGATGATATTAAAAGACAAATGACGCTTTACTTTATATTTGCCGCAGCGATGATTGGACTTAATTATTTAATTCAAAAATTAAACGAATTACTAATTGCTCCATTCATTTGTACAAATTTTGGGACAATTGAATTTATTTATTTATTTTATTGTTCTACTGCTACAGTTGATATGCCAGAATTAATCGGTTCTGTTGTAGCAGTTGGCATTACTTATATTATAAAATTCTTTTTAGATAAATATATAGTTTTTAAAAAATCTGGTAAAAAGTTAAAAGAGACTTCAATTGAGTTTATTAAATACTTTGGATTCGCTATTCTGACTACAATAGAAAATATTGGTATCCAATTTTTACTAACTAACTTTCTCCAAACACCCCTAGAGATTAGTGTAATTATTGCATTAGGAATTGGTTATCTTACCAAATTTTTTCTTGATAGAAAATATGTTTTTTCGAAAAACTCCTATTCGAATTTAGAAAATAATAAAATTTAATAGATCAAAAGGTGATTTTAAATATATGGCAGAGGAACATCGTGAAGAAGAAAGTGATAAATCGATTGTTGAAGCCTTAGGTCAATTAGGGTGGGTCGAAGAAACAGAAGAAGAAGAACCAAGTGTTGAAACAGAAGATAATCTTAAAGAACAATTGAACTTCTTTATAGAGGAAAACAAAAGATTAAGATCTGAAAGTAACGAAAAAGATGAAAAAATACAAAATTTAGAACAGAATATTCAGGATTTATCTCAAAAAGCTGAAGATAGCAATACTCAGAGCCAAGCTATCCAAAAATTATATGAAACAATTGAAAATAAAAATGATGAGATTGAAAATTTAACTTCTCGTCTTGAGGAACAATTGTCAAAATCTAATACCACCATCAGTGAACAAGAGGAAAAAATCAACGAATTAACTTCTCAAATTGAACAATTCCAATCTGAACAAGCAAACAATCAGGATCTTCAAAGTAAACTGGATGATAAAGAAATTATGATTAAAGAATTAAAAGAACAATTACAATATCTTGAAAATGATACGATCCAGAAATCTAAATTTGAACAACTTGAAGTACTTCTTGAAAAAAAAGACGAAATAATAACCGAAAAAGAAAAAGCAATCTTTAGTATCGAAAATGAATTAAAAAATGCGAATCAAAAAATACATGATCTTCAGCAACAGCTAGAGACATTTAATTTAGTAAAGAAAGACCTTGAAAAAAAAGTAGAACGAAATAAGACATTAGCCATGGAGATTGAGGAACTGAAACAAAAAAATATCACCAGCCAAGAATTAATTGAACATTATGAGGAAAAATTAGAAGAAGCCCATAAAAAAGCTGGAAATTTGACTGGAAAATTTGAATTAGAATTAGCTAATATGCGAAGTATAATTGACGACAAATCGCAAGCAGTAAAAAGCTTGAGAGAACAGTTGAAGCAATTTCAGGGTAAAACAGGAGATACTAAACAAAAAGAGGATGAACTTTTGAGCGAAATTCAACAAATTAAAGATGAAAAATTAAGATTAGAATCAGATCTCGAAGAAAAAAATAAGGAAATAATTGAACTGAAAAAAAAAATCAAATTAATGCGTAGGGATCTTCAAAAATCCTAAAAGTAAATGATTCTACCTTTTTATTTATAATCTTTAAAAAAAGAAAGAAAAAATAATTTATTTGACCTTTCGGTTTATTTCTCGCGCCATTGGGAACCACACTGACCGCAGAGATATTTTTTGCCATAAATACGCGGATAATCTAAAACTATATTTGACTTATCAATACTTTCATGAATCATATGAGGATCATCAGTTCCACATTCAGGGCATTTTCGTCGTCCTTCAACTTTCTCAACTGTTAAAATAGTGCTATCTATTCTCCCAGGTATTCCTGGAGCAGCACCAGAGGCTTTTACTTCAGAAATATCGGCTTGTACATCTTCTGGAGTGACATCTCTCACTTCTGATTTAAATTCTGGTTGGATTGCTGCTGCAATTTTGTCATCTTCATCTATTCCTTCCAATACGGATTCTGCCTTCAATTGAACTGCGTCAGATTCTTTATAATCTACCCCTCTATCTAAAGCTGCCTTAAATTCGGCATCGTCACCTTCTTCAAAGATAGTTTCTTGTTGTAAACCTGATCTGTCAGCATCAATTGCTCGTGCCCACTGACCTGCTTTTACTCGCTCAGTCACAGTACAGGCACTTCCTTGCCAGATATAGACTTTATTACCTAAATCAGCAACATAGCAGTCTTCTGATTCCAATGATTCCTTTTTAAATGGAACTTGAATCATTTTCATTGCATTGATATCCTCAAACTCTTCAGAAGAAACGCGGTAAAGAACATTTTTCCATTCTGTAAAACCTGCCCAATCACCAGTAGTTACATCTTTAAGCAGTGTTTTTGCTATATTTTTTTCAACAATTTTCATAGTGCCCATTTCACTGATTGCTTTCATAAATTCATTTGATTCTTGCCCTTGATCCACTGTAATTATTTTAGCTGCTCCACCACGTTGTTGATCGAGTGTCCTTGCTTGAGCAGCACCTGCGGTTTTTTCATCTACTGAACATTTATTACCTATCCAGACATATATAGTCTTTTCGGTGTCTAGAAGGTAAACATCACCGCTGGAAAAGACTGGTTTATTGATTTCATTTAAATTTCCTTGATCAATTAGAAAAAGTTTCATGTTTGATTTTCACTTTTTTGAAAAATTAAATTATTTTTTTAATATCATTATAAAAATAAGTTTATAAAAATTTTGATAAAAACTAAGATATTATTGTTATATTATTTTCTTCAGAAAGAGAGAAATGATGTTAAGAAAAATCATTTAAGGCTAATTCAATTCTTTTTATCACTTCTGGTATCTCAATTAGATCTATTGAGCAATAAGCAATTCGGATTCCATTTACATTATCGTCCAATTTCTCAACGGGTATTATACCTACTTTATATTGCTTCAATAAGTGATCAGCGAATTCAGTTGCTCTAATTTTACTCGCATTTAAATTTAGAAACACAAAAAATCCCCCTGAATTAGGATCAATTGTTATATTTGGATTATTTATTTTTGCTAATTCAGAATTGATACACACATATCTTTCTTTGATTAAATTTTGTACTTTCGTTCTTGATTGCAGGATTTGTGTCATTCCTTTTTCATAGAAAAGTTTATGGGTGAGTACTTGGTAGAAACTGTTGCAATTTGATATTGTTGCACGAATAAAACCCTCTAACTTATTATGGATCTCATTCTTTAAGGTTTTTAGATCTCCATTGTTCTCTACCCAAGTTGGTTTTAAACCAATTGTGATAAAACCAATCCGTCCCCCATAAATCAAAAGTTCTTTTGTAATTCCATCTAATTTAATAGGAATAACATCTTCATCTAACTGATGAAGATCATAGAATATTGATCTATTTAACACATCATTTCTAAATACATATGGCTCATATGCATCATCTACTAAGATGATAATGGGCTTTTTATAATTTGATTGACATTCTTTTAACATCTCAACAATTTCAGAGCCTTCTTCTATCGTAGGTACATATCCAGTAGGATTATTAGGAAAATTCAAAAGGATAACAATTTTCTCCTGAATTTTAACAACATCTTCAATCGCTTTTTTTAAACCTTCGATATTTATCCTGTTATTTTTAAAAAATTCAAAAGATTTAATATTTGCACCAAGGAATTTACTAACAATATTATCATAATTTCCCCATCTTTTATTAGGTAAAATAATGCTATCACTTGGATTAAGAAAAAGTGTGCAAGCTTGAAAAATTCCGTTAGTTACTCCTCCCGTTATTATAGGTGTAGTTATAAATTTATCTAACCTATTTAACAGATTTCTTTCATTTTCAGTATATAATGATTTGTGAATTATCCAACCTTTCCAGATCTCCCTAGTTTCTTTCAATCCACCAATCGAAGTATACGGAACGACTTCTTTGATGGTAAGCTTTGAATAATCTGTGATCTCCCTCAGATAACATGGTAACCAATCCCTACTTCCTCCATCAATAAAATCATTTTCAAATCCATAAGCAGCTCCAAGCGTACCTATTAATTCCGCTTCTTCTCTTGCCCTTTTTGCCCAATAGAAAATACCATCTGGGAGGAAAATTCTTTTTCCAATTTCTGAAAAAGCATTGTATAATGGTGTTTTTTGTATGACGCTAAATTTCATAATAAATACATCAAATTTTTAAAATTATAAAGAATCTTATCTAGGAATAAATAATTTTAGAAAGTATTGAAATTTAATTGCTGAATTTAAATATTAAAATAAATTAACAAAAAATTATGAGTAATGAAAATAATTTAGAAGGTTCTGAAAAAGAAAAAATAACCGAAAAACCCTTTCAAAAAGGTTGGCAAAATTTCATTAATGGTATTAAAGATGGATTTGAAAATTTTACTAAATCTTTAGAGGAGCAATCAAAGAAGAATAAGGAATTATGGGAAGAAAATACAGAAAAAGTAAATAAATTCTTTGAAGGAGTAAAACATGATTGGGATAAAAAGATTAAAAAATGGACTGCAGATATGGAACAACGGAGAATGGAAACCAAAGAACAATGGGATGAACGTAAGAAAAAAATAAGTCAAGATTTCAAAAATTGGCAAGAAAAGACACAGGAAAAATGGGAAGATGGACTAAAGGCGGTTAGGAAGGGATTCTTTCGAGCATATTTATGGGCTTTATTATTGATCATTCCAATTATAATAATTTTAGTTATCGTTATTCGAATGATAGGATTTTAAATGATCGAAATCTTTATTATATCCTTTATTGTTGCTCTTTCTGGTGCTTTGTCTCCTGGGCCAGTATTAACATTCACAATTTATAAATCTTTTAAGAGTAAAAATCCTTTTACAGGATTCTTTATTGTTCTAGGTCATGCGCTTTTAGAATTTATTTTAATTGTGTTATTATTATTAGGTATTTCGTTCCTTTTTAAAAATATCATATTCTTAATAATAATAGGAATAATTGGAGGTATTTGCTTACTTACTTTCGGGCTTCTCACTATACAAGATGTAAGAAAAAAAAAATATGAAGTAAAGTTTAACCTTGAGAAAGAAAATATGGAAGGTTTTAAGGGCAATAGCTTTCTTGGAGGTATTTTTTATTCAATTACCAATCCTTTCTGGACATTTTGGTGGGCGATAACAGGACTCACCTTAATGGCTAATTTAAATGTGTCGTTTCAAAATCCATTAGGTCTCTTATTATTTTTTCTAGGACATGAATTGGGAGATTTTGTCTGGTACGTCCCAATTTCTCTATTTGTTTATTTTGGAGGCAAATCCTTGAACGCTAGAGTTTATAAGTACGTTTTGATTGCATGTGGAGCGTTTATGGTATTTTTTGGGATATATTTAATTCTGAATGTAATCTTTTTCCCTCCAAGTTAATAATGCACATCTAATTTATTAGATCTTTTAAAAATTTATATTGAATTAGAAAAAACTAGTACCTTTCAAATCCTTGATCTTCTTGACTTTCAAATAATTCTGAATGAGGTTCAAGAAAATGGTTTTGACACATGGGACAAGAATTGAAACGTTCCAACCATGATGCTACGCATAAATAGTGATAAGTACTCCCACAAAATGGGCATGTTATTACTTTATCTTGGGCAAAATTAATAAATTTGTGGCAAATTGTACATTGTACATCTGAAGCAGAGATTCCTTTTCTTTGCTTAACTCTATTAGCTAAAATTGTTTCTAATTTTGCCATTTCTACTTGATAAAGTCCTAAAGAATTATTTAATTGATTAATCTTTGATTTAATCTCTGAAATTCTTTCTTTAAGTTCTTCTTCTGATAATTTCTCAGATAGGAATGATGATAATGCAAAATTTAAGGGCAAACCTTCAAAATTTTCTGTCTGTTCGGTGATTTCAGTAATTGTGGCAAATAAAATTCCTTCCTTTTCAATCAAATCTTTAAAGTTTTTAAATATCTTATTAAGAAGCAATGAAATAAGAAATGTTAATTGCTGTCTTTTTCGGTTTAAACTATCTTCCCAATATTTTATCACTTGATACATATCTACGTCATTACTCTTAACAGAATTCAATTTTTTATATACAGAGTTTTTAATATTCTGGATTTTGAGGTTGGATTCACTTAAAATTTCTTTAATCCTCCTTAATTGAGGAAATTCTTCCTTTATAATCATAGAGGTCTCATCCTCATAAACTCTGATTAAATCATTCACTTCAGAGATTTTATCTGAGATGAACTTTCTTATTTCAACTCTTAATTCTTCATCCTCAACGGTCTTAATAAAACTTAAATATTCATTCTTTCTACGAAAAATTTCAGAAGACACATTTGAAAAGATTTTTCTTAATGACACTGTAATATTTTCATAAGGACTTAAATAATTCTCTATAGTTAATATCCAATCTTCAATTTCATTGATCTTTACAGAAAAATCTTCAATCTTATTATAATAAAAATTAGTAATTTCTTCAAATTTTTCAGCCTCGACTACATTGTGGATTTTTTCTTGAAAACTTTTTTCTAAACCCAAAACATAATAATCGACGATTTTTGGTAAAAAATTGCTAATCTTCTGTTCTTTAAGTGATTTTAAATTAATACTTGCATCCTTTTCTTTTATATTAAAATCTTCAATTTCAACAAATATATCATTTAATTTTTCTTCTACTATTTGTTTAAGTAAAGGATTTATGAAATTCTTAAGATTAGATATAACTTCTTTCCTTTCTATGATATTAATGAATTCTTCTCCTTGAAATACTTCAAAAATTTTATTTAAATATAACAAGCGAAGTAAATCAGAATATACTCTAATCTTACTCTCATCTTTTGAATAGAAAAATTGATATATTTCTTCAAAATGGAAGGTTAAAATTCTCTCCTTTTTATCTTTCGTCCTTTTATTTTGAAATACTTCATTTAAACTATTAACAAAATCGACTAATTCTTGAATTTCACTCCATTTTTTGATTAAAGGAGGTATTTCATTTAATTTAAAGTTTAAATTCTTAATTCTATTAATTTCTATCCAAAGAGTTGTCGAGTCTTCATACACAGATTTAATATCTTTAATTGATTCCTGGATTTCAGACCCAACCCGAGCAGTCTCTTTAAGTAATTCTTCTATTATCAATAGAGGACCGTCTAATAACGAGAGCTTTTTTGTAATTCTTTTAACGTTCCTTATATTTGAACTAAGGTTTTGCAAGTTATTTGAAATAACCTGTAGCTCTTCTAATACTTCATTTTTTAGATAATAGAAATCAATTTTGGTGGATAATATATATTTTTTAGCAAAATTTTTTAGATCCTCTACATACTTCGAATAATTGTTGTATATTTCAGTAGAAAGATGGAGTCTAGATTTCAAATAATCTTCTATTTTTGTGATTTCAGAATCTTCTGTTTTAAGTTTTACAACCATTTCTTTAATTTCTAAAATCTCATCTTTAGTGAAACCTTGTATCTCCCTTATATCATTAAATGTATTGTTGGAAAAATTCACTTTGATTTCACCCGTTATTAATCCATGAGTACATGAGAATCTAATAATTATATAAGTTTCTTAGAATAAATGTTTAATGGTTAAAATGCTGAAGATTATAATTATAAAAATATAGAGTATAAAAAATTATTCTCCTAATTCCTTAATCTCGAAATATTTCTCTTTGGCACCATCTTTAGTTATCGTCAATAGATCTATTCCATTACCAGTCATGGCATCGCGAGTAATTGAATTTCTTATTGCTTTTTCTACTAACTTTTCACCAGCAGCTATTGTCATATCTTTTTTATATTCTGCTTCTAAAATACCAATTGAAAGCAACATACCTGTTCCAGCAGTACCATAATCATCTTCCATGAGTGAACCAAGTGCATCAAGTGTATACAGTTTTGGTCCATCTTTATCCATTCCAGCTATAATAAGATTTGTATATAACGGTGCCATCTTTCGACTATATAAATAATTCGAGACCATTTTACCCATACTCTTAGTAGAGATGCGTTCACCTGCTTCTAACTCATACAAGTTAGCTTGCGCCCGTAGGATTCTTACAAGTATTTGAAAGTCTCCGATCAATCCGTAACAGGTTAAACCGATGTAATCGGTTATCTTAAAGACTTTTTGGGTTGATTTATTAGTTATTGTGTAACCCCATGTAGCTCTTCTATCATTTCCAAGCACAACACCATCCTTACATTTAATAGCTACACCTACTGCGCCCGGAACCATTATTTCTTGCGACATATTCTTTTTTCTCTTTTTAGGATTTATTACTCAAATTAGGCACTATTTTGATAATATAAATAATCAGATTTAATTAAAATTTTTCTTTTAAATTATAAAATTTTGCCTTTATTCTCTAAAAATTAGTGCTATTTATTCTTACAAAAAATATTATTTTTAATATCATAATTGGTGCAATGATCCCTAGATTGAAATTAATTTTTGTTTTTTAGTTCAATTATGGCTAAATTAATATGATCAGATAATTAATATTAACTCATAACATAACGATTATTTTTTTCCATACGAAATTTTATAATTCATCATTAAGTCTCAATAAACTCTATATTAAAGACGAATTATTCAATATTGATATCAGAATAATTTTCATTCTATAAAAATTACTTCATCTTTTTCGAATGGTTGACCATTATATGATCATATGATTCATTATGCCAACATTTATTGCGGATCACTTTTATGCATTTTAAATTTATTAATTCGCCAC
>JBHLLJ010000056.1:0-21329 GCA_048885705.1 Candidatus Hermodarchaeota archaeon
TTCTCCATCAATTCTGACAATTCTTCCTTCAATATGCAGTCTTCCATCACAGAAAAGTTCTATAGCTTTTGGAAAAGCTTTATGTTCCCATTTTAAAATTCTGGGACCTAAAGTATCTTTAGTATCTGTATCATAAACAGGTACACATTTTTGAATGATAATAGGGCCATGATCTTCATGAATATCAACAAAATGGACAGTTACACCTGAAACTTTAACACCATATGCTAAGGCATCTTCATGTGCATGCATACCTTTAAAACTTGGAAGAAGTGCTGGATGAATATTCATAATATTACCCTTGAAATGGTTTATAAACATTTCACTAACAAAACGCATATAACCTACAAGTACAATGAGTTCACATTCGTACTTATCAAGTACTTCTATCATTTTCTGGTCAAATTCCTCTCTTGATCCTTTATGCTTGTTCGATTCAATTAAAACATAGGGGATATTATGATTTTTAGCTCGTTCCATGCAGTAAGCTCCTGCTTTATTACATATTAAAACTTCTACTATAGCTTTATCCTTCAAGATTCCACTCTCACAAGCATTAATAATTGCTTCAAAATTTGAACCAGATCCAGAAGCAATAGCCCCTATTTTTAGTTTTCCCATGATTTATTCTAAGTATTTTAATCAAAAAAATATATCTTATTAATGAAGAATTATCAATTAAAAGAGAATTTCATGAAAATTTAAACCAATTTTTTAGTTATTTCATAATGATAATGTTTTTATTTGATTAATTTATATATATCATAGAAATTTAGTAATATTTCATTCTCAATATTATTCTCTTCTGAAAATAAAATATAATGTAAGAGAATGTAATACTATTTATTAGAATTAAGCAATTACAAATTACCAAACAATATCTACAAATAAATGAAATTTTAAGTGTTTTTAATCAATACACGATAATTTTGATGAATCAAATTATAGAGATAAGAATCTAAATTTTACAATTTGATCATAATATTAAGTTTAAAATTAAACAATAAATAACTGATGTAATGAAGATTTATGAGTTATGAAACTGAATTAAAACGAATTAAGGATCAAATTACCCAAAACGTTCCACCTGAAATTACTATTAGGAAAATAGAGTTTGAAGGTCCTGAAATCGCTGTTTATTCTGAAAACTCAGATGTAGAAGCAATTGAGAGCTCAACAATTTTAAAGGATTTAGCAAAAACGATGCGAAAGCGTGTTGTTTTCCGATGGAATGTCGATAAACGCAAAGATCCAGCTGAAACTGAAGCTTATATTAAGAATCTTATTAACGATGATGCTGAGATTACCAATATTGAATTTGATCATACGAGAGGAGAAGTAATTATAGAATCTGGGAAACCAGGATTAGTTATTGGAAAAAAAGGTATTAACTTAAAAGAGATAAGAACAAATACATATTGGCAACCTAAAACTATTCGAACTCCTCCTTTAAGTTCAAAAACAATTCAATTAATTAGAGGGATGCTTTCAAAGGAAAGGCAAACACAGAAAGATATCTTATTAGAAATTGGTAAGAGAATCCATAGACCTGTACTCTTTAATGATTTACATATTAGGTTAAGTGCGTTGGGCGGTTTTAGAGAAGTTGGAAGATCTTGTATATTAATGCAAACAAGAGACAGTAATGTATTACTAGACGTTGGTTTAAATGTAGGAAATCCAAATGAGAAATTTCCATTCTTTGAGATACCTGAGTTTTCGATAAGAGATCTTGATGCAGTTATAATATCTCATGCTCATTTAGATCATTGTGGACTTGTCCCATTTTTATATAAATACGGATATCGCGGTCCAGTTTATTCTACTTTGCCTACACGTAATCTATCAACTATGTTACAACTTGATTTCATTCAAATATGTGAAAAAGAAGGAACACCTTCACCATATTCAAAGAGAGATGTGAAATCAACAGTACTTCATACCATTCCACTTTCTTGGGGTAAAGTAACAGATATAGCACCAGATATTAAATTGACACTTCATAATTCTGGACACATATTAGGTTCTTCAATGATACACTTGCATTTTGGAAAAGGGGATTATAATTTTGTTTATACTGGAGACTTTAAATATCAAAAAACCAGATTATTAGAAAAAGCGGCAGTAAAGTTTCCAAGGGTAGAAAGCCTTCTAATTGAATCTACTTATGGAGGACCTCAAGACCGTATTCCAAGTAGACAGGAATCTGAAAGAGAGCTTAAACAAATACTAAATTCAACTCTCAAAAGAGGTGGAAAAGTTCTAGTTCCAGTATTGGCTGTAGGTCGTGCTCAAGAATTATTAATCGTGTTAGAAGAATATATTTCAAAAGGATTTATTGATAAAGTTCCAATATTCATTGATGGGTTGATTAGTGAGGCAACAGCAATACATACTGCCAATCCAGATTTTCTAAGTAGTGATCTAAGAGAAAAAATATTGCACCAAGGTAAAAATCCATTTCTAAGCGATTATTTTGAAACTGTGTCTGCCCAAGAAGAAAGGCTTGACATTGTCAAAGGTGGTCCATGTATTATTTTAGCAACAAGCGGTATGCTCATAGGAGGACCATCTGTGCAATACTTGAAAGAATTAGCTAATGATCCTAAAAATTCACTGATATTTGTCTCTTATCAAGTTGCAGGAACATTAGGGAATCGAATCCAACGTGGTTTCAAAGAATTTACTTATGTAGATTCCAAAGGACGTACACAACTTGTTAAACTCAATATGAAAATTTTTACACTTGAAGGTTTTAGTGGGCATTCATCTCGTAGCCAAATCTCACAATTCTTAAGAAGAATTCAACCAAGACCTAAAAAAGTTCTTGTATGTCATGGGGAAGAATCTAAAGCTGTTAGTTTGTCAACAATGATCCATAAAAAGTTACGTAAATCCACAGCTGCTCCAAAAAACTTAGAAACTATTTTGCTAAAATAGTCTCTTAATTATAGTAAAGTATCTTAATACCTGCTATGAATTTTTCATCAAATTTTCATATCTTTTTAAAAATTCATTAATTTTGCTTTAATCTAAAATATTTGAATACATTTTGATTTTTTTTCCTTGAGCCTTTTTAAAGGGAAAAAATAATTTTTTTAAACAGTATTAATTAATCTTTTTATACTTTTATTGAGTTTTGTGGTAATATTTGAAAATTAAAGATTTTAAATTAAGAAATCATTTGATAACACTATTTAGGCGTATCTTTCAAATTATCGCTTTCCTCATTATTAATTATGTAATCTTGGAAGCAATTTTTTCCATCAATTTGTTAGGTTTAGAGAGTTTTTTAAGAGTGATGCCTGTTTTAAATACTGTTAGAAATCCTCTTTCGAAAGGAGCGGGAATCATAGAATATATCTTCTTTTTTTTTACAGAAGGAATTATTCCACTTTTTCTATTAGGAGTATTTATAATTATTATATTATTTACAAATAGAATATTTTGTGGGTGGATATGTCCTATTGGTACAATACAAGATGCATGCGCGGCAATACCAACAAAAAAGAGGACAGTAAAGACAAGTGGAGGATTTTTAGGAATATTTAATCATAAATCTTTGTTGAAAGTAAAATATGCAATTGTAATATTCATTTTGTTACTTATTGTTCCTCTCTCAATAGCGTATGTTATCAATCAATCTTTTTATGATACATTTAGAGCAAATTTGGGAGATTTTGGAGAGAAACCACTATCTTATTTTTCTTTATCTGAATTCATTTTTGTGTTTTTCCCTAATTTAATTCGTCAGATGATTGAACAAAGAAGTATTGGTCCCATTTTTTCCAATTTTATAGTGTTCATTATTTCAATTTTCTATTTAATTCTCTTAGCCTTATCCATATGGTATCCAAGGTTATATTGCAGATATTTTTGCCCATATGCGGCTTTAGCTTCTGTTATTAGCAGGTATTCTTTTTTGAAACTTTCAAGAAGCCCTGTTAAATGTGTAGGAAGAGTTGACTGTGGGATATGTGAAAAAGTTTGTCCAAAACAAATAAGAATTTTAGATGAAGCATATGAATTCTTCACGGGAAATGGCGAATGTAATCTTTGTCTTAAATGTAAAGAAAAGTGTCCATATAAAGCAATAGATATCAAAATAGGTTAAGCAGGAATATCTTTTAATAGAAAAAATATTATATTTTAACAGTCCTTAGAAAAATCTTTATAATAAACTATCTAATCTTATATCAATAATCTTAGCAAAAAAGTCTCAAATTAAAATGGATAAACGTACGATTGAACTTTTACAAACCCGAATGAGAAGGGATGTGAATGTAGGAATTCACGGTGTACTGGATTCTGAGGCTACCAGATACTATAAAGAAGAAAGTGAAGAAATTAGGCCTCCTTTCTTTAGAGATGTCGATCGAATTGTTCATTCTAAGGCTTATGCTCGTTATATTGACAAATCTCAAGTTTTTTTTGACATAAATAATGCAAATATTACTCATCGCTCATTACATGTTCATATAGTATCCAGAGTTGCCCGCCAAATAGGTAGAGTACTAAGACTAAATACTGATTTAATAGAAGCCATCGCATTAGGACATGATGTTGGACATGCTCCATTTGGGCACTTAGGTGAAGATATCCTAAATGAAATAAGTAAAGAATATAATTTAGGAACTTTTAGTCATAATGCCCAAGGAATTCGATGGCTTTCACATCTTGAAAAAAGAGACCCAGAAAAACCTGCTAATGGGCTTAATTTAACTTTGCAAGTCCTGGATGGAATCCTTTGCCATGATGGTGAAGTTAACGAAAAGCAATTGAAGCCAATTAAAAGAAATGGTAAATCTTGGGAAGACCATTTTAAAGAGTATGAAGATAGTTTTAATGAGAATAAAATTAAGAGAATTCCTATGACTTATGAAGCTATTGTTACTAGATTCAGTGATACTATTAGCTATATTGGGAGAGATATTGAAGATGCAATTTTATTAAAATTAATAAACAGAGAGCAAATTCCTGATCACTGTAAAAAGATTCTTGGAGATACAAATCCTAAAATTATAGATACCCTAATTACAGATTTACTCAATTTCAGCTTAGATAATGATGTAATAGGATATTCAGATGAAATTTTTAAAACTTTAAAAGAATTGAAATCATTCAATTACGATAATATATATATTAGACGAGATTTATTCAAGAAAAATGCTTCCGAAAAGACATTTATTGAGAATTTAAAAGAAAGATTTTCATTAATTTTTGACAGATGTCTTAAGGATTTAGAAGAAGACAACTATAAAGCTCCAATTTTTCGAGATCACATTGAATATATTGATGATAATAGTTTTAATACTTATTTTAAGCCTCTTAAAAAAAATCATCAATCAACAATCATAGTCCGGGATTATATTGCAGGAATGTCTGATAAATATTTTAATGAAATTTATGAAAATTTTCGCAAAAAAAAATAATACCCTACTTTTTTCTAATTTGAATATTAAAGAACTATGATATTATATCCATATTATATTGCTATTTAATTTTATAGGTTGGATTACACAATGGAGGATTAATGTAAAATTCTCAGTTTATTACGGGGTTTTTTTATTTTTCAGTCATTCCCGAGATTCGGCGTTAAGCCGTAATTTCACGGGGTTTAAAAACTAGTTTATTAAACTGATATCTTTTTAGGTCCTCCAGATCAAGTGTGTGTAATCCAAGTAAATATATATAACTGACTAAATAAAAATCTATCCTATTTAAAAATGAAGTTTTTTTAAATTAAGATTTATAATTTACAGGCGTCTTTTTGATACATTTTTAAATTTAAACAAATAAGAAAGGTTTTTTAGACTTTTCAGATTAATTATATTAAAATAAATAAGAATCAGAAAATCTCTGAAAAAGCCCAGTAGTGTAGAGGTCAAGCATCGGGGGCTCTGATAAGTTTTTGTATCTAATATCTTGGAGATACCCCTGGACCACGGTTCGAATCCGTGCTGGGCTAAATATTTTTTATCCTGTACGTTTAATAATATGGTATCCATACTGAGATTTTACGGGTTGAGAAATCTCTCCGATTTTTAATTTAGTACACGCATTCCAAAATTCAGGAACCATATCTCCTTTACTAAATTCACCCAAGTTACCCCCCCGTTTCTTACTAGAGCATGTAGAATGTTGATTCGCCATTAGTTCAAATTTATCACCTGCCATCAAATCTTCATAAATCTCTTGTGCTTTCGTAAATTTATCAACTAAAATGTGGCTTGCTTTTATTTTACCACTGCGAATAGGATCTCCTCCTTGTTTAGAGCTACTACCCTCTGTCTTAGTGCCCTTTTGAAACCCTTTTCCATATTTATTCTTACCCACTTTTATATCACCAAATTAGAACTAAATTAGATTAAATTATTATAAAAACAAGTTTAGGTTTTTATGAAATGAAAAAAAGATTCTAATTTATAATTAAATATCTAAAATTTCTTATTTCTTCAATGCTATTGATTTCAACAACAAGTTTTTGGAAATCTTGAAGATTTCCCTCATAAATCATGAATGTAATAAAATTTTGATTCACAAAATTTTGATTTTTGGAAACAATTTGTTCTTTATACTCACTTTCAATTCTATTCAATTTTTTCTGAACATTAAAATCATTTGGAGCGACAATAATCATGTTACCAATAATATTTTTTGCAACAGGAGTAAAATCACTAAATGATTCTAGTGAAGAAGATATATCTTCAGTAGACATTAAACGTAATAAAGCATCTCTAATCAATTTAGATTTATTTTCATATTGATTTTTAGATACAAGTTTATTAATAAATTTCTTAAGATTCTCATTAAGTGAAACAGATATTATTGGGGACATAATTTTAACAACTCAACTTATTGGTTTTATTATAAAATATAGGTTTAACAATTTATAAATCTTTTTTTAGGGAAGATAGCACTACAATTTGATAGAACGAGCAATAACATTCCGAAAATTGTCAAGCTCTACGACAAGTTTATCAGCATCTTCATCCGAAATTTTATCATCTTTTCCATATTTATTCAAAGTAGTTAACCAGAATTCCATTCTCCCTAAAATTGCCTCTTTATCTCCCATTATTTTTCTTACTCTAACAAAAGTATCATGTAACTTAGTTCTAATGTTTTGGGCTTTCCATCTCAGCATACAATAATCTGACATCTCTGCAATGTTTTGAGTTATAGCCATGACATCAATTGTTTTTTCACGTTCTTCCGATTTAATCTTTCGAATAAGATTAATCTCCTCAAATAGTAACTCGATAACTTTTGCTAAGAATCCAGTGAGCTGACCTGCGTGATTACACCAAACTCTAACCTCCAATGACTGATTTACCTCGGATACATAGATTCTTGTAATTATTCTTCCTCCACCGACTTTCGCTTCTGAACAGTGCCAACTCTCCGCTTCATATTTTCCTTTAGCATCATTACCTTCGTGAGAAGTTACTGTACTCACTTCAAAACGTTTAATTGTTCTTACTGCTGCTCTAAAAGCTAATCGTGGATCGAGATCTGCAATTAAAAATGCTCTCGCATCATTAGGAAGATCTGCGATAGCTATTTGAATATCCTCGATTGTTGCTAAACATGATACTACAAGTGGGCATTTAATTTGAACTTCCTTTTTACGTATATGTACTGTCTTCTTTTCACCTGTAGCAGTTTTGTAGATAACATCTCCAGTAATATTTGAAATTCCACATTCTTTTGGCTCTAAATAGAAATCTACTCCTCGGGAATTTTTTGCTTCAATAACCGGTACAGTAATGAGAGGACTTTTTGTGTTATAACTGGAAGGAACATCTAAAAGAACTTTTACAGTATTTATCGTCATATCACTCTGATTCCGAACGGCCACCTTGAAATGTAACTGTCCACCGACGAAATCATAATCGCGGACTACTTCGACTTTACCTTCATCTGAAGACTCTTTAGCAGTGGCTTTAGATTGTGTTTTACCTTCAATCGGAACGCTGTATGCAACAAATATTTTCTTAGACATATCAATATACCCATCTATATCTCCACGTGCTATGATTTGAGCCAGATTCTCTTCGATACTAGATTCTGTTACTCCCAGTCTATTCGAAAGTTCTCTTAAAGGCATAGTTCTATAAGCTCTGGCGATTTCTCTTATTTTTTTCTCCATATGCTTATTGGTCATAAACTCTCGTCTTTGGGTGAATAAACCCTTTATTTCACCAGTTTTTATTAACTCATGAAGACTTTTTCGTGCTAATTCTACAGCAATTTTTAATTTTAATGCAAGTTTTGAAAGCTCAAATAATCCCGTTTCTTTTGAATAGGTTTTAATATCTAAATAAATTTGATCAGCAGTAATAATTTCATTTCCACGATCTGCGAAAAATCCATTTACAGCTTTAGTTCTCATTAAATTAACACAAAATGATTTAACAAGTTCTTTAGGGATATCAAAAATATCTGCAAGCTTTTTTAGTGTAATTCTACCCTTTTGGTTAATTTCTTTGATTAAATTGTCGAGTATATATTTTTGAGTATAATAAATATCTTTGTCTAACGAGAATGAACCTTTTATTTGGAATTGATTAATTAATTTATAAATTACTTTTAAAGCAATCTCTGAGCTCATATCAAGCATTACTCCAAGATCAGCCACTTTAATTATTCCTTCATTTTGAAATTTCGATAATATATTTTCACGCATCTCAGATGATATATAATAAAACATTTGATTCTTTTGGTCAACTATTCCGTATACTCGTTCTTCTTCTACATATTTATTGATAAATTTAATCATTTGCTCCGCAGAGATATTAAATGCGTTCATTATTGTTGAAAAATTAGTAATTGGAGCCATTTGTAATAAATCAAGAAAGCATTTAGGACAGACTTCTTTTCCTACAATATGACGCAATTTTTTACTGCATAAGATTAATCTATTAGTTTTAATAAGATTATATCTCAACGCTTCTCGTGCGAGTTTTTCTTTTGAAGGGAAAAATAATCCAGGTGTCTTTAAGTAAGAATTCCATGATTCTGGACAATTTCTATTTGTACATTCTAAATAATATTGTCCTGAAGAGAGTCTTTCTAATCTTAAAAGCTGTTTACATATAGGACATTCACTGTCTTCAACAACTGTACACTTAAAATTTCTTTCGATTGCTTTTACTTTAGAATAAACTAAATTATGTTTTCTACATTCATGTATTTCAGTTGTAGCAATATGATTAATACAGAAGCTAGATTTACATTTCTCACAAGTGAAATCGATTTTTTGATTTTCGCAGAATAAACATTTCATAGTTTGAAATCAAATTTTAATTAATAAATCTATATTATAATAGAAAAAATACTAACTTAATATTTTATTGGGGGACCAATTTTATTGTTTTAATAACAATGGAATTTTGTATGGTTTTTTAAATTATTTATTGTAATCTATAAGAAAAATACACAATCAAGGAATAGTTACCTCTGGAAAGACAGGAATTCCTAAAAAAGATAATATCATGACAACTGTATTAAAAACAATTATTATTATAATCATCAATATTAGAATCCAGTTTTTTTTTGATTCCTTTAACTTCATTATCTGAGAGGTTCCGTGTTTTGCTAAAGCAATTGGAAATAACCCAATAAATGTGCCTAATGAAAAGTAAAACACAGTAAAAATCCCATCAATAAATCCTAATTCATAACTTAAAGAAAAGGTTAAACATTGAGAATATATAAAAAATTCAAAGATACAGGGAGCAAATCCTGCCAAAATTCCAAAGAAATATGGAGTTTTTCTCTTTTCCCAATTAAATTGAAAAATCTCGTCTTTTCGTTTTGAATGCGGGCTATAGCCTCTTCTTGTAATAAAGAACAGTAAAATAACTCCAGCAAACATAGAAGTTAAGGATCCAAAAAAATTAATTGTAGTCGGTTTTATATCACTAATTCCTGGAATTAATAGTTGTGGAATAAAACTAATCAAAACAGTACCACTTGCAATTAATAAATTAGAAGACATTAAACCCAATCCATAAAAAACCAATATAAAAAGACTCTTCTTGGGTGTTTTTGAAATGCCAAAAGACCAAAAAAAGAAAATTGCTTTATCTTCACATGGGATTAAAGTATGTAGTATCCCTAAAAGAAAAGCGGGTGCAAAAATCAATAATAGTGGTGGTGGATAAAATTGAAACATAATACGCTTAAATTGTTATTTTGTCTAACAGTTATTGGAGTTTTCTTAATGTAAATATATTCTCTATGATTATATTTAGAATTTCTTATTTTAAATACTTTTCAAATATGTAATAAAGAAATTTCACTTTTTTAATAATTTGAATCTTCAGTTAGGCAAAATTTACTGGACCCGTAAAGAATTATTAATAAAAAGACTGCACTAACAAAATTGTAGGGAAAAAAATCCTGTATAATAAACCAGATTCCCATAAATGCTAAATCAAAGAAATTTAAAAAGAAAAAACTAGGTTTTATGTAATTTTTTGTTATCTTAGAATTTCGAGGTAAATAAAATATCAGAATTATTAAAAGTGGCGTTAAAGCTAATAGATGATGGGTCCATGAGTCATAGTATACAAGTAACATAATTAAAATTCCAAAAATATATCCAAAAATAAGAGAATTCTTACTAATCCTTCGAAAGACGTAAATAATAAAACTTAAGCCTCCAATAATTAATAAAACAATTAATAATACCAGAAAAGGATTATTAGAAATACTATAAAAATTGAAAAAATTTAAAATAATCTTTGTTAAACTAAAGGAATGATTTTTCATAATTGGATCACTTCCTGATAAGTTCGCTGTTAAAAAACCATCCCATAAAGCTGGATAAATTAAAAATAAAAAAATATTTAAAGTTAAGGGTGCTACTACTCCAATTATTCTAACAATACTTTTTAGAGCCTTAAATTCAAATTTACTATGCTTAATTCTTAAGTTTAATACCAGTAAGAAAGGAACCATAAAAATAGTAATCGGCTTTATAATTATACTAAATCCTAATATGATACTTGATATCAAATTCCATTTGAGATCTTCCCGAGTTAAAAACAGAAATAAGGATACTAAAATTAGGAGAGTTATATATAAATTTATTTGCCCCAAAATGTAGTTAAAAAGGTTTGGCAAACCCATAAGAAATAAACAAATATATGTTACAATCCTTTTATCATCTTTTTCATGATCTCCCGCTCTCACAAGAAAGATTATTTTATATAGAAATACACAAATAATAACATTAAGTAGTAAATTGAGTAAATTGAAGATTGCATAACCTAAATCGAAACCTAATAAATAAAAAGGAACAAAGAAAATAGCTGAAATTGGAAAATATCTAAATGGCCATAAATAATCTGCGGTGTAGAGGTCATTGATATCTGTAATAAAAACCTCCCCAACCTTATAATAGACTAAAAAATCATTTTGCTCTCTTAAAAAGAAAAGAGTTAAAATCAATGAAAAAATAAAATAAAAAACTTGAACAATAACAGTAAAACGGAAAATTTTATAGCTCCAGAGCTCTTTACATCGCTTTATAATTTTCAAATATAATCCTTTCAAATTCATTCCTAAACAACCACTAGTTTTATTTTCAATTTGATGATACTCTTCTTTTCTTATATGCATACAATCCCAAACATAAAGATATTCCCAAAAAGAGTCCTATTAAAATAGGAATTACATAAACAGGTAAAAAGTTAAGAGATATATCCACAATAACTATATTTCCATCAGTATAAAGTTTATAGGAACTTAAAAGCCCTAGATCATTATAAATAGCAATAATTTTTATGTTTTTTTGAGGAAATCCAAGTGATATGGCATCTTTTTCAAGTTCAACAATTACAGTTGGCAGAACTCTATTATCCACATCATACCATTCATTTAATTCTAAGTTTCCTATAAATTCCCCTACAGGAACTGGAAACCAAAATGGAATTAAAGATGTGTATTGAGTAAAATTCGATTCTAGAGAATCGAAAAAATATGTTATTTCTAAAACATTATCTTTAGGACCCCAAATTTTTTCACTAGTCCAATCCCAAATACTAAAATTTATCCTTGATAATGATTGATTTACTTCGATGCTATCGATTTTCCATTTCATTCGTCTTCCTACGCTTAAATTTTTAAAAATCCCAGAATCTTTCCAATCACTACCAAAAATAGTATCCATTTCTATTTGATTACATACATTACATTTCCATACTAACTCTTGATCTTCTCGAACTCCTACTCCATAATCGAGAGCATTTACAAATGATATTATATTGCTAATTAATAAGAAAAACAAAAAAATTTTGAAAAAGTATATTTTTTTCTTCAATTTGTTAGACCTCCTCTCTCTTTTTATTAAATACACAATATTTACTTATAGCATAGAAAGATAATAGCAGAAAGAATGTAGGTTCAAAATTATACGGAAACAATGGATAGATCAAATACCAAATTCCCACAAAAGCAAGATCGAAAAAACTAAAGAAAAATATACTCATCTTAATAGGTTCTGTAATAGTGGAACGTGGTGGTAAATTAAATATAATAATAATTAAAATTGGTGTTAGATTGAGTAAGTGATGATCCCATGAATCAAAATATGCAAGCAACATGATAAGAATTCCAAAAGCATAACCATATATCAGGGAATCTTTCTCAATTCTTCTAATTAAAAAAGCTATAAATCCTAATCCTCCAATAATAGCAATAATTCCCAAAAAAAGAATAAGTTGATTAAACGGGATATTATAGAAATAACAAAAATTTGTTACTAGCTTGGTAACACTAAAAGAAAAATTTAACGCGACTGGATTACTTCCCGTAAAATTAGTATTTAGAAATCCCTCCCATAAGGATGGATATAATAAGAAAGGAATGAAATTCAATAAAACAGGTATTAAAACACCAATTATACGTGTTAAACTTCTTAACAATTCAAGTCTAAACTTTTTGTTTTCTATATTGAAATTTATTGCTATTAGAAAAGGTATTAAAAGAAATGCGGTGGGTTTAATGATTATACTTATGCCTAAAATTAGACTTGCAGCAAATTCCCATTTAAGATCTTTATACTTCAGAAAGATATAAAGAGACAAAATTATAAAAAAAGTAATATATAAATTAATTTGTCCATAAATATAATTTAATACGTGTGGTAATCCCATTAAATAAATAGATAAATATAAAATAACCCTTTTATCATCTTTTTCATGATCTTCATTTCTAACTAAGAAAATGATTTTATAAAGATAATTACAAATCAAAATATTTAGTAACACATTGAAAATATTAAAAATTACAAATGCAGAATCAATATTCAAGAGAGAAAAAGGAATAAAAAAAAATGCTGATAATGGAAAATATCTAAAATCCCATAAATAATAGGTCTGATTATAAAGGTTTTCAATATCATTGAGAAATATATTCCCTACATTATAAAAAATAATAAAATCATTTTTTTCTCGATATAATAAAAAATATAGAATAATCGAAAGCACAAAGTAAAAAATGTGAAGAATTAGTGCATATCTAAAAATCTTGTGCTCAAATAGCTCTTTAGCCCTCTTGGTAAACTTTAATTTGAAATTCATTGAATAATTAACAAATTTTTATTTTAGTTTTAAATTCTTAAATTAAATTACTAAAATTAAATTTTTTAATATTTTTTATCAAGGAATATAAAATGATTATTGACAATAATAAATATAAAAGTGTCACATTTGGAGTAATAGTTGGAAATAGAGATGTTTTTCCAAATAATCTTGCTAAAGAAGGAAGACTTGAGATTATTGAAGTATTAAAAGAGTTGGGATATGATTATGTCATTTTAAATGAAGAAGATACTAAATTTGGGGTTGTAGAAACATATGAAGATGCAAAAAAGTGTGCAAACTTATTTAAAATTCATAAAGATAGAATCTCTGGAATTTTAGTCATTCTACCTAATTTCGGAGATGAAAAAGGTATTGCTAACTCGATAAAGCTCTCAACTCTTAATGTTCCAATTTTGGTCCATGCTTCGGCAGATGAAATTGAAAAAATGGATAGAGTAAATCGAAGAGACGCGTTTTGTGGCAAAATTTCAGTCACTAGTGTATTATATCAGTATGGGATTCCATTCACTTTAACAAAATATCATACGTGCCCTATAAAATCTGAGATCTTTAAAGAAGATTTAAAAAAATTCGAAAAAGTATGCAGAATAGTTAGAAAACTTAGAAGTACAAGGTTAGGACAGATAGGAACAAGACCTAATGCATTTGAAACTGTAAGGTATAGCGAAAAAATATTGGAATTTAATGGGATCAGTATAGAACCAATAGACCTATCAGAGATTTTTGGGCATATAAACCAATTATCTAATGAAGATCCAAAAGTTAAAGATAAAATTGAATCTATAAAAAATTATACTTCAACTAAAGCAATTCCTCAAGATGCTTTAATTAAACTAGCAAAATTGGCTGTTGTTATTGAACATTGGGTTATAGAAAATGAGTTAGATGGATTTGCATTTCAGTGTTGGCCAAGTATTCAAGATAACTTTGGAATTGTGCCATGCGCAGTCATGAGTATGTTTAGTGAAGGATTAGTTCCCGCCGCCTGTGAAGTAGATATCTCTGGTTTAATAGGAATGTTAGTTTTACAACTTGCTTCTGATAGTCCCTCTGCGATTTTGGATTGGAATAACAATTATGGTGAAGATCCCAACAAAATGGTCTTATTTCATTGTAGTAATCTTCCCAAGTCATTTTTCCAAGACACTAAAATGACAATTCACCCTATTATATCCGATCAAAAAGGTGGAGATGTAAGTTTTGGTGCGATTCAAGGTCGTATTAAACCTAAACCCTGTACTTTATTAAGAATTGAAACTGACGATTTGTTTGGAGAAATAAAAACGATAATGGCAGAAGGAACATACACCAAAGATCCTTTAAACACATTTGGTGGTTTTGGAGTTGTTGAAATTTCCAATTTACAGCAATTACTAAAATCTCTATGTGTTGGAGGTTTTGCACATCATGTGGCAGCGACATTAAATCTTGTAGGGGACATTGTATACGAAGCTTTATCAAAATACCTTGGTTATAACATAACCTTCCATAATAAGGAAAAATAAGTTACTTTTTTCTTTTTATTATAAATTCTTTTTGAAAGAAGCCGGAGTTGATTATTTTTTCCTTATCTTCAGAATAATTGGTATATAATTCAAATGGGTAAAAAATTCCATTCTTTTTTTGATAATCTAAAATTCTTTTTCGAGTTAAATAAATAGAATACTCTGAAATATCACATCCAATCCACCTTCTTCTTAATTTCTCAGCTACTACTAGGGATGTCCCAGACCCGCAGAAAAAATCAGCAATTAGATCTCCATCGTTAGATCCCAATTTAATTATTCTTTCAAGTAATTTATGATGCTTTTGTGTAGGAAATCCTGTCCATTCTTTTGAGGCGGGTTGCATACAAGGTATCTTCCAAACATCATCCATTTTTTTGTCCGTAACAAGTCTATATTTTACATGCCCATTTTTATCTTTAACATTCTTTAGAACTCCATTTTTCATTTCTCTCATCAATTGTTTTTTTGGGCTTTTTCGTGGTATTCTTAACTCATTGAAAGTGTAATCACTTGATTTAGAATATATTAAAATCGTATCATGAGCTCTTGGAAGATTTTTTTTACCGGCAGAATATTTGTTGTAATAATACCAGATAATATTATTTACAAATCTCTTTTCTCCAAATATTTCATCCAAAATTACTCGTATATAATGATTTGCATGCCAATCCGCATGGATAAAAATCAAACCCTTATCTGATAACAATTCTTTAAGTATTTTTATTCTTTCATAAAGCATTTGTAAATAAGAGTCAATATCTCTATTCCAATGATCATAATATGCAATAGAGTCATAAATTTTTTCCTTTTCTTTAATCTTTATTTCGTAATTAACTCCTGAAAAGAATGGGGGATCTATGTAAATTAAATCAATTTTAATTTTACAAACATTTAAAAAATAATATAAAACATCGAGATTATCGCTCCAAAATAGTTTGTTTAGCCAATTTTCGGAGTTTTTAATCTCATCTATTCTTTCATTCACTTTAGATGAATAGCATTCTATTAGTTTAAAAGAAGTTAGATCATCTTCTTTAAGATCCTTTTGGTTAGAATCTTTTTTATTGTTCCAAATTAATTTAACCATTTGAATAATAAAAAGAATTTAATTTACTAAATTTCTTTCTTTTCTAAAAGAGCGTCAAATTCTCGATCACTAAGGAAACCCTTAGTAAGCATTATGTCTTTGATACCTTCAATGAGTTGTGGTGCTCCCTTAGCTTCACCTATCGTTTCTTCTAATGATACTAGTTTTTGTTTAAGTTCTGCAACCTCGTTTTCTTTAGCTTTTTTCTCTTCTTTAAGGGTCTCAATTTCTACATATTTCTCTGAGATAGATTTTTGTAATTCACTTTTTAAACCCTCAATTTCATTTTCCTTTTGTTGAATCTTTTCATTAAGTCTTTCTATTTCTTTTCTCAAATCTACTGTTGCATCATTTTTTTCTTTCTCCATATTTTCAATTTTTACTGATGACTCTTTTAATTTGCTTTCTAATTCTGAAATTGTAGATTTAGATTCGGAAATCTTTTTTTCTAAATCTTGTTTTCCAGTTCTTAATTTGCTGATCTCAGCATCAACATATAATTTTTCTTCTTTTATTCTTTCAAAGTTTTTCATCTTCTCTCTAAAATCCTCTACAGTGGTCTTAGATTCAGATAAATTTTCTTTAGTTGTCATAAGATCATTTGATGTTTTGTCTAGCTCCTTTTTGGTTTGAGTTAATTGTTTTTCTAGGTTATTAATCTTGGATCTAAGATCTAATAAAACTTTTCCCTCAACCGATAACTTCTTTTCAGGTTTCTCTTCAGCTTTAGCCCAATCGATTGAAATCCTATTCACCTTTTTTTTTTTAAAAAAATTCTATTTCTTGATCTTTTAAATTTTATTTTGCTATATTTATTTTCTTAAAGTTGATTATTTATAAACTTTACAATGAAATTAAAATATAAGTGGAAATAAGTTAATTATTTTTCCATTTCATTCAGAAATGATTCGAATTCTTTATCGCTTAAAAATCCCTTTAATTCCATTAACTTTTTGATTTTTTCAATTACTTCAGTTGCTAATATCGCTTTAGATACTTGAACTTCAAAATCTTGGAATTTTTTAATTTGATTATTAGAAAATCTTTTTTGCTCCTCTAATTTACGTTTTAAATTTTCAATTTCCTCATCCTTACGATTTATTCCGATCTTAAGATCCTCAATTATCTTATCCTTATTTAAAAGTCCCTTTATTTTTTCTAACCTTTCTTCTTCTTTATTTTGAATTTCCTTATCCTTAATTAGGATTTTCTTTTCCATATCATTTGATTTCTTGGTAATTTTATTTAACTGGTTTTCAAGATTTGTAATTTTAGCTACCAGTTCTGTTAAGTTTCCTTCCAAATTTAACTTAATTGAGCTTAATTTAGCTATTTCAATATCAGCCAGCAACTTATCTTCTTTGACTTGATCATGAGACTTTCTCACAATTGATTTTCGTTCTGTAAGTTCAGTTAAACTTCTTTCACGCCCAGCCAGTTTTTCTTTGGTGCTATCCAAATCATTCAAAGTCTTTGCTAAAGTTTGATTGGCTTTTTCCAATTCATGTTCTAAATCTTTTACTTTTGACCTGAATTCCAATAATATTTTACCCTCAACAGATATTCTCTTTTCTGGTCTTTCTTCGGCTTTTTTCCAGTCTATTGGAATTTTTTATTCACCAATGAAAGTTTATGGGGAAAGCTTTAAAGTAACTATAATTTTTTATAAAAATTAATTATTTCAATATAAAAAAATATAGAATTAATAAAAGAATATAACCTTTAATTTTTAATTGAATGGCAAATATATCAATTGGAACTGCCGGTTTTTTTTATAAGGATTGGATTGGTCCTTTTTACCCAAAAAAGATATTACAAACCGATTATATTGAATATTTTTCTAAATTCTTCAATTTAGTTGAAATAAATTCAACTTTCTATAATTTACCCTCTGAAGATATGGTAATCAATTGGAAACATCGTGTTCCTGAAGATTTTCGTTTCATAATTAAGATGTGGAGCCGGATCTCCCACAATTTAGATGATCAGAATTTAGATACATTTATCTTCGACTTCTTTACAAGATTAAGTCCATTAAAATCAAAAATTATTGGATTTTTAATCCAATTTCCTCCTTGGTTTAAGCATTCAGAGAGTCATTTAGAAAAATTGGAGGTTCTTCTTAACAATTTTCCTTCAGAATATAAATACATAATAGAGTTAAGAGATAATTCATGGTATAATTCTGAGATACTTTCTAAATTTATTGACGGTGAAAGAATAATATTTGGAACAACATATATGCCGGGAATTATTCCCTATTACATGCAAAATCAAAAATATTATTATATAAGAATGATTGGAGACAGAGAGCTTAATCGATTTAATCGTATTCAAAGAGAACAGCATGAATCTTTAGAAGATCTATATAAAAATGTAAAGGAATTAAATAAAACACCTAATATATACGAAATCTTTATTATTGTGAATAATCATTTCCAAGGTTTTGCTCCTGAATCAGTTAATATGATTAAGCGGAAATTTGGATTACCATTTCATAAATTTAGTAATCAAACAAGATTAATTGATTTCATCCCTTAATCTCTTTTAGTTAAAGAAATTCTTAATTTTGATAAAGAAAATTTTAAATATTTCTTATATGACTATAATTTTATGGAAATCATCGATAATTTAAAGAGAATATTTAAGAAAGAGAACTGGAGATTAAGTGTTCTTGTCTTATGGCTACTTGTGGGAGTTATTATTATTCAATTTCTTCCAATAGTTGGTATTATTATTTTTTTACCCTACCTTACATTCTTGATGTTTCTATTTTTACTTTCTCTTGCTACTAGAAAAAATATCATGGAATATCCTACATGGAAAATAGTACTATTATTAGTGGTATCCTTACCGCTATTATTATTACTTGCAATTATTCTCATAGTTTTATTCGCTGTTTCGATAATATCATATTTCTTTTTTACTTCTTGGTTTATTTTATACGCTTGTTATTTAACAGGGGTTGGTTTAGATAAAAAATTGCATAAATCTTCAAAATCAAGAACTTTTATAAGAACAATAATATTCTTTGGAGGGATAGTGGGTTCTATTGCATTATTATATTTATTCATAATTGGACCAAATTTATTTGATTTTTCTCTCATCTCAACAATAGAAGTTCCTCTTTTTCTAAACTTAGCATATGTAATAGTAGGATGTGTAATTATTGGTCTGGCAATTTATGGCATAGTTATCCTGTTTAAAAGGGTTTTTAATGCATGGTTGGGTACATTTTTTATACTTGTTGCTGGATATTCCTTATTTCTTGTAGTAAAGATTTATTTAGGTCTTGATGATGGTGGTGGACTTAATACTGCTCAATCAGTTTGGACTACAATTGGTATGTTAATAATCGATTTAGCCATAATACTTTACTCTTTAAGCACTCTTCTTGGTAAAAACGCTGAATTTCTTGCAAAAAGATTTAAAAGAATAGGAATTGATACAGCAATAATTTGGTTAATATTTTCGAAAGTTGCATATGAATTCATTCGGTTCTTTCCATACAGTATATTTGAAGCAATAAATATTCCACTGATTCAAACCCTTAGTGCCCTAAATAATGATGATATTAATCTTGCTAAAAATGTAGCAGTTCTGGGCTTTTTTATAGTCCTTTTACTTATGATTGGTATATATGAGATTAGGAAATATACTAGAAAACAGAAAGAATTGAAAAAGGAAGTTCATGGGGAAGTGAAAGAAATCATTACTCCACAGCCTTTAATTGAAGAAATTAAATCTAATACAGAAGAACCTCAAGTTTTTATTAAGCAAAGTGAAATAACAGAAGAAGATGTTACATTATTAATTAAAGAAAAAGAAGAAGATAATGATAAGGATATTGACTAAATTTAAATACGTATATAGTCAAATCTCTTCATTATTTTATTAAACTCATTTTTTATTTGAATATGTGCTTGAATATAAATTAATAATTTCTCATAGATTAATAGTTTAATAATTAGTTTTATTAATCAATAATTCAAAAAAAATCATACTTAATCTAAATGGTTTTTAAAATGAGTAAATTTGAAGTGAATCCAGAAGAAATCTTCCTAAAAAAATTTGAACAACTATCTTTAAAGATTGAACAGTTAACAGAAGAAATTTCAAAAATGAAAACGAAATTAGATAAAAATTATAAACTCAATAGAACATTCGGTTTAAAAACAATAAGAAATTCAGAACCTTTAGACTTTGCTAAAGATGTAATGGGTATTGGAAGTCCTACTAAAAGATATTTACTATCCTTAAGAGCAATTACAGAAGTTTGGAAAGGAAGGAAAAATGATATTTTAATTACAATAAGACAGCAAGAAAAAGAAACACATATGGATCTAAAAGCTCTTGGAATTAGAATTCCAATAAACGATATTAAGAATATTCGACTTTTAGCAAAAGAAATCCTCTCATTATTATATATATCATGCGAATTACGTGGTTTGGCAATCAATGAGATTTTAAGAGAAATAATTACCGAAATAAATGAAGAAGGACATAAAATGGTCCAAGAAATTAAACAAAAAATGGTTTTTTAGAATTATTCAAGATAGTTTAAACTAAAATTGCTATAAACTATTAAATAAAAGATCGTGAAACAAGAATTTCACGAACAAATACTTAAATCCTTGAGTTAGAGTGATAAAAACCAAAAATAATATATTTAGTTCAATTTAAATGTTTAATGATTAGAATTTAAATTAATAAAATAACAGAGTTAGAAAAAATGGAGTATAAAGAAATAATTTTTGAAAAGAAGAATAATATTGCCCGTATAACAATAAATCGTCCTCAGCGTTATAATGCATGTAATTTACATGCAGTTTATGAGTTAATTGACGCTTTTGATCAATGTTGGGATAATAAAATTGGTGTTGTTGTATTTACCGGAATAGGAGATAAGGCTTTTTGTACAGGTGGTGATCAAAGTACCCGAGAAATGGGTGGCTACAAGGGAGATTATATTGTACCATTGGAGGTGGGTTGGCAACGAGTGACTCTTTTAATACGTACACTACCGAAACCTGTAATTGCTCGAGTAAATGGATATGCAATAGGAGGAGGTCATGTGTGGCATGTTAATTGTGATCTAAGCATCGCAGCAGAACATGC
>JBHLLJ010000057.1:0-21164 GCA_048885705.1 Candidatus Hermodarchaeota archaeon
TATTAATAGCGGATGACCATATTTTGCCATAGAACCATAGAAAGAGGCCTGATGTCCACCATGAGTCCAAAGTGGAATATTGAGATCAATCATTTTATTCCATAAAGGATCAAACTTTTTATCAGAATAATCAAATTTCTGTACTGGAGGAATTAATTTAATACCTTTCAAATCTAAAGAGATAATAGCATATTCAAGCTGCTCCATCGCATTGTTAGCCGGGACATCAATACATCCAAATCCAATAAACCTGTCTGGATATATCTTTACAAAATCAGCAATATCGTCATTTGTCGCCATTACAAAACCATAAGCCGTGGTAACATCATAAGCAACAATAACAGCCTTCTTTATATTGAATTTATCCATTATGGCTACATAATCCTTCAACGTATATTGTTCAGTAATTGCATTTAACATTCGCATCGCTCCTTTCAACTTACGGGAATTAGGACCAGCCATAGCTTCTACAATCTGTTTCTTATCACCATAATGAGCTTCTTTACACCATGGGTGTAAATGAACATCTATAACCATATTTAATCCTCACGCAATTGTAAATGACTAAAAAAGCCAAGAAAAAAATGAACACTTAACGAAATAGTGAGATTTATAAAAATGTATCTAAAGTCTTTTGAGTTTTAATATAATTAATTATTTTACTACTGGCTTTCCAATACTTATAATCAACTATGAATCCCTCTGCCATCTTTTTTATAGCACTATTAAAGTTATCTAATTTAATTGGATCACTTGTAAACATAGCATTATTTACTGTTTCTCTTATTACCCATACACCCAAGGGTACAACATAGCCTCCACTAACCTCTCGGAATATAAGTACTCTTGCTTGTCTTTTAATCTTGTACAGATATTCACAAACTGATTTTCTTGCTGCATAATATGCCCCAGTTATATTACTTGCATAAGATTTTCTTCCATTGTAAAATTCAAAATCAGTCATTATTTGTGGTTTAAGATCGCGATTTCTTCCATCAAGAGAGATATTCCATAATGTATTAGGAGCCCAAACTTCGTTCATTTCATATATGAATTTTCCTGGAAATAATAGAATTTTAAAATGGTTATCAAGATAACTTGCTTCGAAGATTTGATAATCATTTATTTCTGGAAATTTTTTAATTTCTTCTATCAATGCTTTTGAAATAATATCATCTACAGCAGTTATTGTCCATCTCGTAGGAACTATCCTTCGCTTTTCAGTTTCACCAAGTAACCCTGCTGAAAAAATTCTTTCAATTGTCGATTCTGGAACATTTCCCTTAAAATAAAGATATTGCGAGACAGCTTCAGATGCTCTTAAATCGGTATCTGAAACGCAATAATCTACTTGAGGATGAACTTTAGTATTTTCAGTAATTTCTATCTTTTCTGTCATTCCTGAAGGTCCCATTGGCAAAGCATGATTATCCATCATCATTCTTATATTCATCTTTTGTAATTTAGTTTCAGTGTCTACAGGTCTTGCTGCCATTGATAATTCTTGAGATGTTTGTAAGAATCTTTGGGTTTTTTGCGAAGGTGTATTCTTTCTCGATTTTCTACCTATGTTTACGTTTATTTTAAAATTACTCCGTACCAAGCTGCTCCTATATCGAATAATATCTACCATTGGTTTTCCAAACCAAAGTTCAGGAGCATCAAGTAAATGATAATCTGAAATCTCAAGCCCAGTTTCAAATTCTTGAAAAGGTACTAATGGCCCTAGATACACATTAGGATAACTAAAATGACCAACAAAAAATCCAGGAGGACTTGCTCCAAATATTTCTACATCTTTTCTCTTTGTATCCAATTCAAATGGTACTAAGGATTTCATTACAGACTTTTTTAATAAGATTGGGCATGTTTTTTTCCCACATAATAAGCGAGCACCTTTACATCGAAGACAAATATTTTTTTCTGTCGGGGGCCTTACCAAACTGTTCTCTCTTTAAATTAGATTTTCCTTTAAAAAAAAAGAGTTTCTTATATTATAAAAAAGATAAAAGAGTTTAAATTTTTAATAATTATATTGAAAAATTAATTTTAGAGTTTTATCTTTTGAGTATAGATGATGAGAAATGAGTGATAATAATAAATATTCAATTGATCTTGAGGTAAAATTTAATCCTCTGGAGATTATTGATCTCCCAATATTGATTGCGAATTGTACAAAAAAATGGCAAAATTTGTCTCTTTGTAATGTTAATGATTCTGTTGTTAGACTTGCAGTTATTGAGGGAGAATTTCATTGGCATGAACATAAAAATGAAGATGAATTTTTTTTAGTGTTAGATGGCTTTCTTTTAATTGATTTGGAAGATAAAGTTATTGAATTGAATCCTAATCAAGGTTTTACTGTACCAAAAGGTATAATACATCGAACAAGGGCTCCATCTCGTACATCAGTTTTATTAGTTGAAAAAAGTACTATTAAGCCTATAGGGGATTAAAAATTAGTCTCAATTTAAAAAGCTAAGGTTGAATCGGTCCAGAACCCCGATCAATATTAACTAGCTGTTGAGTAAGTGTTCCAAAATCAAACTGAACATACACAGTTCTTTTACGCATCATTGTTTCTAAAAAGAAAAATTTAATGGAAAATATTTCATCATTCTTAATCACGATTGGAAATAGAGTCCATTTAGCATAATAATAATTTGTCTTTAATAACTCAAGACCTTTCTTGAATAGTATCATTTCATCAGTGTTTAAGGTGATTTCAAAATTCTTTGTTATATAGACTTTTGAAAAATGAAATTTCCTTTCTAATCTTCCAATTATCTTATTTTCAGCAATTTCATGATTATAAATAGTATAAGAGAATGGAGAAACTCCAGGAAGGTACTTCTCATTTTCATTAAGAGCTGAGGAGAATCGAACTTTTGAAATAATTCGATAGAAGTAATAAATTATAAAAAAGGAAGTATAAAGATTAAGAATAAACCCAAAAAAAGATATATCTACTGAAAAACGATATAATAAACTTAATAGAATAATGAAAATCACTGAATTTAGCATAGTGAACAGACTTCCTGCCTTTTCTACATAAAAACAATGTTCTTTTTTAGAAATCGGAAATAAGTATGGGATTTTCGTAGTTGTAAGAAGATCCATTGATACATGTAATCCATAAAATGCAGCCCCTATTATCCATGTTATTAGAAATGACTTATTCCTAAGAGTAGAGAATAAAATTCCTAAAATAGCTGAAACTATTACACCTATTATATAAGAATGAGAACCTCCACGATGTTCAAAATAATTTGATTTAAAAATTCTCTTCAAGGGGAATAAAAAAATATCTAAATCAGGTAAAATAGAGAAAAAAATTGCAATAGAAAGATATTCAAAAGTTACTTCTTTTAAAAAAAGTATGTATATTAAAGCTGCGACAACTGAATGAGTGAATATGTCCATAAGGAGAATATATTGTTATTATTTAACAGAATATTTGATAAAAAAAAAATGTCTCATTTATTTTCTAAAAGTATACAATTTTATTCATACTTGTCTAATTTTTATAAATAAAAAATATTAATCACAAAATTATTTACTATAAAACTAAAGAGCTTTAAATTTAATAACTAAAAATCCTATGTCTCCACAATATAAAATTTCCCTATATCTTTACTAAGTGTTTTTAGGACTTTCTCTTCTAATTCTTCTGGTATATGTCTAAATGAGAATTCTTCCAATTCTGGTAAGAGATTTTGAATTGATATTCTTGTTAAATAATCTAATTGATCACATAATGCAAATAATTGGAAATGAGCTGAATTTTCTATTAATACAGCACCTCGACTTACAGTAAAGTAATTTACTTGTTGCTGTAACATTTTTTTCTTTATATTGTTCCATAGATCATGAATTCCTAGAAGATAAATTGTATCTTGATGAGATCCACTTTTTTCATTTAGTAGAGCTAACTCCCAAGCAGAATCTTGCGTTCCTATGTAGATAGTATAGATTGTACTTTTTTTCGTTGCTTTTTTTTCCTCAGATTTTCGGAATGTTAATCTTTGAAACATCCTTCGTAAAACGGAAGCTGCAGATTTCTCAATAATACCGCTATTCAATTGTTCAAGGTTTAGGTTTATTTCTTTTTCAATGCTTGATAAATTAAATTCTTGAGCAGTTTTTAATGCTTCATCAAAATATAATTTAGCTTGTTGTGGTAACCTACTTTCTGCTGCCAATAATCCTTTAAGAATAACAAGTCTGCAGAGATCTAGATAACTTTGATTTTCAATAGCAATAGTTTTGGCAAGATCTAAATGGTTATATGCATGATTTAAGTGTTCAAGATTCTTGGTCTTTTGAAAATATTTAAAGTATCCTTCAGCAAGTCTAATTTCAATATCACTTGCATCTTCAACAGATTGATTCTTAAACATAATTTCTCTTTCTACAATCAAATGATCAATCAAATCTGACCAATTTTCCCTTAGTTCAGCTTCAATAGCTTGTAAATCATGGAAAAAAATATCTCCTACAGGCGATTCTAAAAATTCAGGATCATCGGGTAAGTTATTTCTTACAAAATCAATAAGTTCAAGAGAATCTGTTTTTCCAGCAATTCTTTTCAACGTCGAAAGAAGATCTAGTTTATAATAAGTAGGTATATTCTCTTCTGAAAGTACTTTTTTGCATAATTCTTCTGATTCATCATATTTTTCAGAAATAAAAAGCGTTTCAGCAATGATACTCATCAGTGAACTTCTTATGAAAAATTCTTCTTGTACTATTGGTAATTCTAAAATTGCTCTTTGCCGTTTCAATGCTTTATCATATAAACCTTGTTTCGATTCAATAACCGACATATTTGATGAGATTACAGCATTAGTTCTTTCATCTCCCATCTCTTCACTGACTTTCAATACTATTTCAAAGATTTTCAGTGCTTTCTCTAAGTCTCCACTGGATTGATTAACAGCTGCATAAAAATTTCCAACAACCATTATAATTTCGCGATTTCCTAAAATTTGTCCAAAATTAAATACTGGTTCTATAACCTCAAGAGCTTCATTTATCTTTCCAAGAAAATACAATCTAAATCCATAATAACCTTGTAAAAACATTAATCCCGTTTTAACTTCTATAGAAGTTTGATCTCCCCATTTTTTTTGACAATCATCATATAACTGTTCTAAAAGATCATAAACGCTTAATCGAAGAAAGACTTCAGATTTTGCAACTGCTTCTTCTAACTGAATAATCAATGGAGCAGATATGAAATCAATTCGTTTAGCTATTTGAATTAATTCTGATGATGGTGAAAACCTCGCTTGTAAACGTAAATATATTGGATAACTCCAAGAATTAGGCTTATAATTGTATTTAATAAGTTCTTTACCTTTTCCAATTATAAAACCCCATTTTACAGCAAGGAAGTTAATTAATTGATTGTCAGAGTTTCTTTGCCATAAATCTATTAAACAATCATACCATTCTTGCGGTGATTTTTCTAATGGCTCTGGTATGGTTGAAAGAATTATTTTATCTTCTTCACTTGCTAAAGGTAAATATATCCTTAGTTCTAATGGAATACACCGATGAAGCTTATTCCATTGATCAGGAGCTCCTTTTAAACTAATTTTTTCCTCATAATAATCTTTATGAGCACGATACTCTCCATTCTCATCAACTACAACTACATTTATATGAGAAGAACCTGAATCAGTAAAATGACTTAATCTGATTGTATATAATTTTCCAACCATTAAATTTCCTGATTCGGTTTTATGTATATAAGTATTAGAATTATTTGGGTCAAACCGTATTTTTTCATTACAAATTTTACAAATAACTTCGGTCAATTCTTCACCTCATCTTTTCTCTTTTGAAGATGAGTGTATAATATATATCTCCCTAATCTTGTAAATTTAGGAGTTTAGTACCCATGTTAACAATTTTTTCTAAAATTTCTTTAATACCTATTCCATAAATGGAACTTGTTTCAACGTAAGTATGAAAAAACCTATCTTCACCTACTAAAGTTTGAACTAATTCTCTTGAAACATTCCTTTCTAAATCAACCTTATTACCCACCAAGATGAAACCTGGCGCATGATCTTTTATATTGTATTCTAGATTCATCAATCGGAGCCAATTGCTAAGGTTTTCAAAAGATTCATATCTATCAAGAGAAAATACAAATATAAAAATATCAATATATTTAAGCACTTGATGCTTTAGAAGATCCAATGGATGTAAACCAGGAATTCTTTGTCCTGCTAAATCATAACATTGAAAGACTATATCCTTATAACTCCAAGATTCGATTTCCATAAATGGGGTACGGTTTATTTTTTTCTCTTCCAAAAATATACCATTAGAGTCATTGTGGTTACTTTCTTGCGTTTTTTTTAGTAAGGCTTGAACTAATGTAGTCTTTCCTACTGCTCCATCACCCACAACCGTCATACGTATTAAACGGTGGGCACTTTTTAAATCAGATAAGAAATTGGTTATTTTAGCCAGTTAAAATACACCTATTATATAAAAAATTTTACTGTTAAAAAGTCATCCCTAATTAAGGAAGTAGCTATGAATCTATGAATTTAATTTACAATATAAGTATAAGTTTTTCAGCAGTTATTACGTGTTATAATCATAGACACAAAAGTTTAATCATATAATTCATTTGACAAAAATGAATTTAAGTCAAATCTACCTATAGTTTTCCCGTCATTTGTAAATAGTGATGGCAAATTCTTATAGCATTCTAGTGATATATATAAATCGTCGTAATTCTGAAAGCCGATGAAGATTTTGATAACTGAAAAAATATTTGTGTAGTGTAATTATAAAACTGATATAATATTGATATATATATCAAAAAGAAAATTACTGATATCACACTTATTTTAATCACTTACTTGTAGGAAGCTTATTATGATAATCAAAAGTCCATTTAATGGAACTATTCCTAAAATTCACCCAAGTGCTTTTATTGCTCCAGATGTTGTAATAATTGGAGATGTAGAAATAGGAGCATATACAAATATATGGTTTAATGCCATTCTGCGCGGGGATTGGGGTAAAATTGTTGTAGGTAAAAACACTAGCATTCAAGAAAATGTAGTGTTACACTCTAGACCTAATGAAGTGTGTAAAATTGGAAATAACGTAAGATTAGGACATTCATGCATATGTCATGGACCTTGTGTTATTGAAGATTTTTCTATGGTTGGAATAAATGCAACTGTTTTAATGGGAGCTACACTTGGAAAAGGTTCTTCATTAGCAGGAGGATCAGTTTTACGAGACAAAGCCGACGATTTTAGTCTTTATGCTGGAATACCAGCAATTAAGAAGAAAGAATATCCTAATAAAAGTTTAAATGAGTTTAGCTCTAATCTTTATGTTGAAAACGGTCAAAAATTTAAAAAAGCAGGTTATGACCAAAAAATTCCTGGGGAATTTTTGATGAACGATTAAATAAAATCATCATAATCTAGATTGTGAGATTTAAGTATCTTTTTTGTAATTTCTTTAAAACTATGAAGGATATTTATATTTTCTTTTGCAGAGGTCTTTACATAATCTGTTTCATTATGCCTGTTAAGGAATTGCTCGATGATTAATTTATCAATTTTAGACGTTTTACTTTCATTCTGAACTAAGTCATATTTAGTGCCAAGGAGAATTTTAGGCCGATCATGAAGATTATGTTCCACTAACCTTTCATACCACCAGTCTAAACGGGTTAAACTTTCTAGTTTTGTTAATTCAAAAACTAAAAATATACCATTCGCCCCGTCAATATAATAATTAAAGAGTCTTTTAAATTGTTCCTGCCCTCCAAAATCCCAAATTGTATGTCTTACAAATGTTTCTGCCCCTTTTACTATTATTGGGATATCGTGTGTATAGAAATCTATTCCTATAGTTAATTGTGTATTAGCATCAAAACTATCAAAACATAATCTTCGAGCAATACATGTCTTTCCTACACCTCCACTGCCAATCAAGCAAATTTTAAAAACATAGGCAGGTTTTGCTTCTTCACTGAAAGGCAAATTCATCCCACACCTGTTTGAATTTTTATATTTTAATTGGATTATTTTAACAAATCTAATTCATTATAAACAAATCTAATATTTATAAGTAGTCTAAGAAAATCTAAAAAATTTTAGTATATAACGATTTTAGAGTTACCATTTTTTAATAGTTCTATAAAATTTTATAAATTTTTTAGATCTAAAATCATTTCCATTTTATATATGATCATTTTTTAAATTCCTTATTATTCTTATTGCTAAGTCTTTTTTGAAGTTTTTCTAATTCCGTAAAAACCAAATACAATTCTAGCGAGTCCATTAAATATTAAAGTAAGGGAAAATAATAGAAGTACGACAAAATTTCCAACATTAGGAAAAACCATAACTATTAAAGAAAAGCTCAGAGATATGAATCCAACAAAAATTAATAAAATACGATTTGGTTTTTTATATCCTTCAGTAATAGCTCCTACTATGATTCGTGCAATTCCAATTAAGAATAATGTGAGGCCATAAAGATTGATAAATAGAATTTGGGAAAGGGTTGGATTAAAAATTGAAGTTATCAACACAAATACACTTATAATAATAGCGATAAGTCCTGTTGTGAATTTTGTTATAATTCCATATTTATTCAATTTTTTATTAAAAAATGCATTTAACAATCTTCCAATTCCAGATATAAGAATCGCAATTGCCAGTATAATTATTAGAATAATTATGGTAATCTGATGAAAAATGATTACAAAAATAGACAAGCCAATAACTAAAATTCCGATTACTAAATTCACAATGCCCAGAGTTAATTTCTTTATATTAACTCACCTTTTGGTACAAGATTTAATCGAATTAATATTTTAAATATAATATAATATCGTCTCTATTTTTATTTTTATGTAAAATAAACAATTGAATTTCAAGGATAAATTCTAATTTTGAGATAATAATTCCATTAAAGCACGTGGAATTTCCTTATAATCATTTACAGCATAAAAATTACCCCTTCCTGCTTTGGCAATTTCTCGACATGTTTCAATACCTTGGTTAGCATCATTTTCCGCAGGCATACCGATAACATGAAGTCTTGGAAATGCTTTTGCCAAAACAATAGGGTCATCTCCACGATTATAGTTCCCGTCGGTAATTAGAATGCCAAAACGGCTTTTTCTATTTTCTTTTACTTTATTTAGTTCTTTTAATCCTTTTTCCAAACCAATAGATATATTTGTAAATCCGGCAGCCTCAGAATCTAGTATATCATCAATAATCGAAACAATGGGTTTTTTCTGATTAATTTTTTTCATTACCATTACTGTTGAATTAAATAATACAATAGCATAATCTTCTTTTTCCATATTGTATGCCAAAACTGATGTTGTAAGAGCAGCATTTAATAACAAACGCCCATACATGCTTCCACTAGTGTCTAATATTAAAGCTACTTTTCTCTTTTGGCGCTTTCTTTCTATTCCAAAGATATCCTTATAATTAAGATTTTTCTCATAAATTTTTAATGGGTTATGCTGAATTGTTTCATCTATGCTAAATTCTGGCATTCCGATTTGATAATAGGGAACTGTTTTTTTGAATTGTCCTCTTATTCCTCTACTTGTTATTTTTAAAGATAATTTTAGGATACTTTGACGAGCTAAACGCCTAAAAATTGATTTGTATTTTTCAGAAATAGGTCTTCTTATAAAAAAGTAGATTTCTGGCATGAAATCTCCTTCCTCTGCAGCTTTTTCTGAGAAGAATTTTATTCCTTCTTCAGTATCTAAAGCATCACTAGCAGCATATACATTCGACTTAAGTAAGCCCATTAGGGCTTCAATATTTTTATATTCTATAGCTAAATATGTTAGTTCTTTGATTTGTTTATAATCTAAAGTATTTGCTAGGTGTTTGTAGTAATCAGGTTTTTTTCTTTTCCTTCTAATTATTTCATATTCTAATATTTCCTTATCAGGACGACTTTCAGTAAGCCTTACATGCAGCGTTTTCTCAATCTCTTCAGATTCTTCCTCAGAGAAATCATCGATTATTGAAAATCCAATTTATTTAATATAGCAAGAACAATATTGGTGATAACTTCTTTTTTAGATTGTGTGAGTCCGTCCTCTAACTCAATTTTATTATATAATGCCATTACTGCAGCTTCGACCCAATTCTTGCTACTATTATCATTATCATATTGATTTATTAATGTGGCCAAATCTATAGCTCCTCTAATAGAACTTCCTCTACGAATTGATGTACTTTCTCTTGTTATTTGAATAATATTTTGAGAAATTTTTGCTATTTTGTTTGCATTGGTACTATTCAAGTTGGCTTCTTGTTTGATAATTAGAATTTCTTCATCAGGATTTTGATAATTCAAGTTAATCCATATAAATCTATCTTTTAAAGCTTCTCCTAACACTGTAACTCCTACATGTGCCGCAGGATTTTGCGTTGCTATAACAAAAAAATCTTTATGAGCTTTTATTGTTTTTAGTTTGGATATTTCAAGTATTCCTTCATCCAAGGATGTTAGTAAAGAATTTTGAGTACTTTCTGGCATCCTATTTATTTCATTTATAAATAAGCAACCCCCATTCATCATAGCTAAAGCTAATGGGCCGTATTTATATGAATCTTCAATATACCCTTTTGCAATTACTAAAGGTGGTTCAAAATATCCTACAAGATTATGAGGAAGAAGTTCTTCACTACAATCTACTCTATAAAAATTTGCATTTTTGGAACCGTAATATTCAGCAATAGCTTTAGCTAATGTAGTTTTACCAACTCCCACATTTCCTTCCAGTAAGATATTCTTTCCTACTGTATGAGCTAAAACAATTTGTCTTAATTCTTCTTTTCTACCAATTATTTTATATTTTTGTTGTATTTCTTCTACAGTTCTGGTTATGTCAACCATAATTATTAGAATTAATAATTTCTAAAATATTTTTACATTAGAATGCTGGATATGTAATTTATTGGGTTATCATGAAATCAAATGTTAATTTGAGAATTTTAGAATATTAAGTTAAAAATATAAAATTAAAAAAAAATAAATTAACTTTTAGAGAGTTTAAGTTGCTTTTCATTTTCTAATTTCATTAAAACAATTGAATTCGTTCTCTTCCACAATTTAAATGAAATTAACCCTATCATTATTAAAAGACTTGGATAAATTATAATTTCTAATAAAGAAGGGTTGGCATTATAGCCAAATAATGCTTTTAGTAAAGAACCAATTATTTCAAGCCACTCAGGAGTTGCTGGATTTCCATCGGGAAAAGATTCAGGTAATATATATTTTATATTCCAAACTTCTTCTATTAAAGGATTAAAAACACCTGCCTCAATGAACTCATGAACGCCATATGTAATCAGTCCTGCAGCAAATAATATTAAAATTATATTTGTTGCTTTAAAAAATTTAGATAAATCAATTGTTCTTATCCCATAAAATGTTAGCAACCCAATAATTAGTGAAAGACCTAATCCCATTGTAGAACCCAGAATAATAGAAAATTGACTGATGGAACCTATAGATGCAGATCCACTTAATAAGAGAACTAGTTCGATTCCTTCTCTTATTATGATAACAAAGGTCAAAATAGAAATTGAATAAACTTTTTCTTTTTTAATTGAATTTTCTACTTTGTCTTCTAGATTTGCACGCATCTTTGGACCTTCTTTACTTACCCATAGAACTAATGTACCAATCAAAATTCCGGAAATTATAAATGTGGCACCTTCAAAAACTTGCTCTAAAATTCCTGTAAAACCTCCAAAAGCTAGAAAAAAAATTAAAGCAAAAATTATACTCGTTAAAATTGCCAAAATAGCACCCATATAAACATATTTATTATAAGCACGTTGATTTGTCTTTCTTAAATAAATGAGTATAATTACAACAACTAAAGTTGCTTCTAATCCTTCTCTAAAAGCTAAAAATAGTGGAGTAATTAAATCTATATATACAGCCATAATTATAATCTTAATTTAATTTAACTATGTGAAAGAACTATTAGAATGATTTAAGTCTTTTAGTTATGACTAATAAAAATTTTAATAATTTTCATTTTGAAAAATAAAATTTATAGATTCAATAATTTGAATTAAAAAAAATAACTGAAATAAGCATAATTATTTATTTTGGGAGGAGTTTTACAATCACTTTATCTCCTTTCTTTAGACCTTCCTGATGTGGAGATATCTCAACTATTCCATCAGAAAAAGTTAATGAACTTATAACACCAGACCCTCTTAATTTAACTGGAATAGCGATAATTTCTTCATCAGATCTCTCTAATTTTACTCTTAAGTAATGGATAAAGCCAAGATTTGAAACAGGAACATCTTTCTTAATCTTCGCGATAATTTCAATTCTCGGATCTAGAATTGAACACCCTAACATCTTTCTTATTGCAAGTCCAGTGATTCCTAAAAATGAAACGTAGGCGGCAACCGGTGTGCCAGGAAGACAAAAAACTAGAGTGTCATTTAACAATCCGATTAATACTGGTGCTCCAGGTCTTTGAGCGAGCCCATGAGTCAAAATTAAGCCTGATTCTTTCATAATTTCAGGGAGATAATCTTTAGTTCCTACAGAAGTACCCCCAGTAAAGATTATAATTTGTGAATCTTTTGCCGCTTCTATTAACTTGTCTTTTATAACATTTTTATCATCTTTTACTGACTCTTTCCTTACTACAATACCACCATACAAATTTACTAAGGCTGAAATCATCGGAGTGTTTGAATTGTAGATTTTTCCAGGTGTTAATGGAACTCCAGGTTCAATTAATTCATCTCCAGAAGAAAAAATGCTTATTTTTGGTTTTACTCGAACCATTACCTTATTGAACCCTAATGAACATAAAATTGCAATATGCTCCGCTTTTAATTCTGTTCCATTGGGTACAACTTTAATTCCCTTCTTAAAATCTTCGCCTTTTTTTGAAATATTTTTTCCAGGGACAATGGGAACATAGAGATGGATTAAGTCATTATTTAGTTCAGTATCTTCAATTTTGATAACAGCATCCGAACCTTCAGGTATTGGTGCCCCTGTAGAAATCTTTATTCCTTCGTTTTTATTAATTTTAAGTTTAGAATATTCACCAATTTCGATGGCACCAATCAATTTGATCTTTTTCGGATTTTTAAGAGATGCGCCGAACGAATCTTCTGCCTTAATAGCATATCCATCCATAGCTGAACGATCAAAAGGAGGAGAGTCTATTTCGCTAACAATATCTTTTGCTAAAATACGATTTAGTGCCATGCTAATTTCAATTTCTTCAAATGGATTTATCACAACTTTAGATAAAAGGATATCTAAAGCATCTTTTAAAGGAGTCAGTTTTGAAAATCCTATTTTATGCAAATGGTCCATTAATTTCACTCTTCTTTGTTAATAAGGTATAAAATATGACCCAATTCTGGTATTATGATGTATCGTAGAGCTAGTCTTACGGCATTAGGAGATCCTGGGAGCAAAAAAACAGCTAAGTTTTTCTTTTTACCTTGTAAAATACCTGCTGTGGCTCTAGATAACATTGCTGAAGTACCAATCTCATTATAAGAAAGATTTCGAAATAATTCACCAAAACCATTAAATTTCTTGCTTAATCGGGGTTCTAAAGTTTCATAAGTGATATCTTTTGGTGATAATCCAGTACCACCGCTAAAAATGATAGAATCAATCAGAGGATCTTTCAATAACCGTAAAGTAACTCTCTTTATTTCATCTTCCGAATCAGGAATAATACTAGTGAAAGTTAAGGTTATAGAATGATCTTCCTCCAATAAACGCTCAACTTTTGGGATTGTTTTATCTGAGCTTTTTGTTCCAGATTTAATCTCATTAAATCTACTGGTGCTTACTATTATTAATGCTATGTTTATTTTTTCAGGAGCTTTCCTTTTATGTTCTTCAGGAACTTTTTCTTTCATTTTCATCAAGTTGTTCTAATTTATTTTTTAGAAAAAGTAAACTCTTCTTATTTCTCCTTTTTCTATTATTGATTCTAATTCATTAATCTCTATATAACCATCACTATGAAAGAGTGTACTTATTGCTTCTGATCCCGTTTTTATTGGAAATATTTTATTTATTCCATCTTTTTCTTGAATTTTAACAGCCTTGAATTCATGTCGACCAATTGTACTATAAATTCTCTCCCCTACTTCAAACTCTTTAGCAAACGTTTCTCGTAGAGGAAAACCAGACATTCTTCTTAAGAAATTATCAATAAAAACATAAAAACAACTTAAAGCAGAAGTTGGATAACCTGGTAAGATAAATATAATTTTTTCCTTCAGTTTTACAAAAATAATTGGTTTTCCTGGTTTAATTTTTACTCCATGAACAAATATTTCAATATCATCATAATCTTCTAAAACTTTAGGACCTAAATCTCCCTCCCCTTTTGAAGTTCCACCGGATACAATTATTATATCACTAATTTTTAAAGCAATGTCCATGACATTCTTTAAATCTTTATACTCATCTTTTACAATACCCAATAAATTCACTTCAACGCCACTATTTTCGAGAGCTTTTTTTAAAACAAATGAATTTACATCATAAATTTTACCAATTTCTAAATTATTTATATTCTGAGTCACCAATTCGTTTCCTGTGCTTATAAGACTTACTTTTGGCTTTTTATATACTGGAATTTCTTTAATTCCACAAGATGCTAGAATACCTATAGTAGCTAAATTAACTGATTTATCTTTTTTGACAATAATATCACCCATTTTTACGTCATGTCCAATTGCGATGACATGTGTTCCAGGAGTTACTGCTTTAGAAATTAAAACTTTATTATCTGTTTTTTCAGTAAATTCTACCATTAAAATAGCATTTGAGTTTTCTGGGAGAGCGGCACCAGTTGCTACGTAAGAGCATTGACCCTTGTTTATCCTTTTTTGAGGAATATCTCCAGCCTGAATGGTCTCTATTAATTCAAGTTCTATTATGTTATCTTCTTCTGCTCCAAAAGTATCTTCTGCAATGACAGCAAATCCATCCATTCGTGATTTTCTAAAATGAGGAACATTGATTTTACTAATTATATCCTTGGAAATAACTCTATTGAAAGAATTATCCAGATTGACCATTTCTTCTTCAATTTCTATCCTATGAATTGAGTCAAGTATCCTTCTAAATTCTTCCACGCTAATAGTTTTTAGAAATTTCATTAAAAGACTTTTTTTTTATTAAAATATATTATCAAATCAAATTGATGAATATTCATTACTGGTTTTAATGAATCCATTCTGATGTTCCATCACTAAAATCCTCTCTCTTCCATACAGCAATTTCCTTTTTATACATTTCAATAGCTTCACTAATAACTTCAAAACCTTCTTTTCTATGTGCTGAAGCAACAACTACATAAACTAAATCTTCAGAAAGATCAAATTGTCCCTTTAAATGGATTATTATAATATCAATAATTCCTTTTCTTTGCTTCAATTTCTCACAGATTCTACCAATACTATTATTTGCCAACTCATCATAAGCATCAATTTGCATTTTGATTACCGATTTACCATTGATCGAGCTATCTCTGACTATTCCAGTAAATGTATGTATCGATCCTGCTTTACTAATATGTGGATTAGTCTTTATTAATTTGATAATGTGTTCTAAGTCAATTTCTCCCTTGTTATATACTCCAGATTTAATATTTGTTTTATTAAAGGGCATTTCCTCATCCTCCAGAAACGGGTAACAAAAAAGCTATTTTATCTCCTTCCTTTAAATTGATCTTTGATGGATCCTTTTCATGAATCGCTTGATTATTAATAATTATTGAAATTAAATTATGTATTTTTTGTGTGTTATCGTCCAGTATTAATTTTCGTAATGAATTATATTTCTTAAATAATAAATTCAATAAATCCTCTAAATTTTTTTTAACCTCAATCTGTTCCTTTTCTTTAGAGGTAATATCTTTAAATTCAGCAAAATAAAGAACTTCTACAATCATGTAATCATTTTTTTAATAATTCTAATAATATGGTTCTCGAGATTCTACTACCTGTTTAACAATTTGCTCATATTTTGATAATGAATAATGGTTTTGGAGTGCCTCTTTAATATTTTTACCTAGATCTGAACGATATAAACATCCAAAAAGATTTCCATCACACCCTACTCTTAATTTAGTACATCCCATACAAAAATCATGACTGGGTGAAATTGTCTCAATAATTGCGGAATTCGGTAATACAAGGATTTTTCGATTTTGCATCGTACCTCTTATTAATATTTTTTCCGCTTTCGATTCAAGTTGTTCTATAATAGGTTTGATATCTACATGGTGTTTCTTATAAAAATCCCCATTATTTCCTATAACATCTGAAACTTCATGAAGTTCAATTAATTGGAGGGTATATCCATTTTTTCCACAAAATTCAATCATATTATCTAATTCAAGATCATTGATACCTTTCATTAACACAAAATTTAACTTAATAGGTTCAAATCCAATTTGTTTCGCCGTCTTTAATCCTTTTAACACCACTTCTAGAGAATTTGAACCATATATTTTATTATAGGTATCAGGATCTAGAGAAGCAAGTGAAATATTTATTCGATTTAATCCTGCATTATATAATTCTTGTGCTTTTTCATTTAAGAGGAAACCATTTGTTGTCATGGAAATATCTTTATAAAGATGTAGATCAGAGACGTTTTTTATTATTTGCACGATTTCTTCTCGACATAAAGGTTCTCCACCAGTAAATTTGATTCTAGTAACATGCAAAATTTCTGCTAAGATCTTACATAATTTTGTTATTTCATCCACTGTTAATTCTGATGTTTTAGGAATAAATCCTTCTTGGTCACAATATATACAATTATAGTTACATTTTGATGTAATTGAAAATCTAATGTGTTTAATTTCTCTATCACATTTATCTTTCATACTTTTAATTCACTGTTTTTTAATCTTCTCCTCAACCTTAATATCATAGATTTCTGTAGATGGATATTGACCTTTCTCATCTTTCTCATACATTTTAACTACATCCCATAAGTTCAAAAGAGCAATATTAACTCCGGTTAATGCTTCCATCTCAACTCCAGTTTTCGCAAGACTTTTAACTTTAATAATCACTTTTATGGTTTCATCCTCGATTTCAAAATCCACTTTAACATTAGTTATTGGAATTGGATGACAGAAAGGAATCAAATCTGGTACTTTTTTAACGGCATTAATAGCTGAAACTTTAGCTATAGTAAGAGCATCTCCTTTTTCTACATTCTTGGTTTTGATCCTTTTTATTGTTTCTTTCTTAAGCTTAATCTTTCCCGATGCCGTTGCTATCCTAAGTATGGTATCTTTTTCGGATATGTCAATCATTTTGTGTATTTTTACGTTATACTTATCCGTACATAACGATGATAATTAATTAAAATTGGAATTTCTTAAAAATTTATTTATAATATTTTAACATCTGTAGCTTTAAAATTAATAAACACTTCAGAATTTAATTTTAATTGCAAATTCTTGCGAGATAATTCAGTAATAGTTATTAAAAATTTTTCTGATCTACATCTAACAATTAAATGGCAAATGTTTCCAAGTTCACGAATATTTTCAATAAACCCCTTGAACGTATTTCTATAACTTGTGTTTTTAGCTGGTTGTTTTACAATTCCAATACTTTCTGGTCGAATACAAACTTTAACATCACCTTCTTGTTGACTTGATGCTGTAATAATCAAATCATCGACTTTAATCTGGGATAAGCCAGTGGATTTATCTAATTTTGCTGTTCCGTATAAGATGTTTTCATATCCAACAAAAAGTGCTGTAAATTCATCTTTTGGAGAAGTAAATATCTCATTTGGTGTGTCAATTTGAGTAATTTTACCATTATTAAGCACAGCAATACGATCTGCATACTTTATTGCTTCGATAGGATCATGTGTACTCATAATAATGGTTTTTTCTTTTTTTTGTTTTATTTTCATTATAAAATCATCTAATAGCTTTACATTCATAGAATCTAAATTCGCAGAAACTTCATCCAATAGATAAATCTCCGGATCTATGACAAAATTCATAGCAATTGCGACTCGTTGCATTTCTCCACCCGATAAAGAGTTTGCTGTTTTTTTCTCCATACTCTTTAACCCAATAAAATCAATGATTTCATTAACTGTCTGTTCATATTCTCTATACTTCAATCCACGCACTCTTAGCCCAAATGCAATATTATTGAATACAGTTGTACTTCGAACAACAGGTTTTTGTCTCACAAATGAGAATTTTCTTCGATAATTGACTCTTTCTTTTCTTGAAATTTTACTTAAATCTTTGCCATCATAAATTATTTGCCCCTGAGTTGGTGATTCGAGTAGACCTATTAATCTTAGTAAGGTTGTTTTACCACTTCCATTGGGACCAATGATAACGAAACACTCTCCTTTTTCAACCTCAAAACTGATATCAGAGAGGACCTTTATAATAGATTCGTCTCCTTTGTAAAATTCTTTACTAAGATTTTTTACATTTAATATTTTCACTCTATTCAACTCTAGATTGTAGACGAGTCATTCCATAATTTACAATAAATGCTATTAATATAAGAATTACACCTAATGCAATTGCCATTCCAAATTCTCCCATTCGTGTCTGAAGTACAATAGCAGTGGTAAATGTTCTCGTTTCCCACCTTATATTGCCTCCAACAATCATCACTGCTCCAACTTCTGAAATTGCTTGGCCGAAAGCAACCAGATAACCTGCTATGATAGATTTTTTTGAATGTTTTATCATTTCCCACCACAATTGTCTTTCATTCGCCCCTAATGAGAGAACAGTTTCTTTTAAAGCAGGATCAACACTTTCTATAGCCGCTTTTGCTGTTCCCATAATTATTGGAACTGCTAAAAGAAATTGAGCAATTATCATAGCTGTTGTTGAATATAATAATCCCAAAGCACCAAATGGACCATTTCGAGAGAGTAATAAATATACTATTAAGCCCATAACTACTGGAGGAAATCCCATAAATGTGTTAATTACGTTTGATACTTCTTTTTTGCCCCTAAATTTTCTCAATCCTATAAAAGAACCAATAGGTAGTGCTACTAAAGCTGCTAGAAAAGTTGACGTTAGTGAAACTCTTAAAGAGACACCAATAATACCCCAAACTTCTGGATCAAAAGTGAAAATAAGGCGAAATGCTTCTATAATCCCTTCAATAATTTCATTCGACATTATTTTTTCTTAAATTCCTTCTTTTAATATACAAATAAAAAATTTTAAAAAGAAAAATATTGATGTTTTTTATATTGTTAAACCAGCAAATTCTGCTTGAAATGGAGGCCATATAGCGAGTTCATCATCGGTTGTAGTGCAACTAGTAGTACTATCACATGAGCCAAAATTAGCATGAAATAAGACTGCACTATTTTTTGTATATGCATTAATTAGTACCTGACCATAAGGGGAGGTTAAAAACCCAACAAATCGGCAAGCTGAAAGATATTTTACGTTTGGGTGTAAGACAGGATTCACTGGGATGGCACCATAAGGATTTAATAATAAATCCTCTCCAATAATTGATTCAGCTAAGATATTTAATGAAGTATAAGTATCATTAAAAGTTAACCAAGTACCTCTATCCACAAGCGTATATCCCTCATGAGCAGGATTAACGTCTTCATATGTCATTAATAAAGTCTCTCCCATACCTTGTCCAGTTTCTGTATATTTATCTGGTTGTCCACTCCATCTTGTTGCAGCAACAACACCAATCTCAGCCCATAATGCTTTTTCCTTCGAATGCGTTCCAGAATCGTCCCCTCTTGAGAAAAAAGTCATATTACCTGTATCGATAGCATCTCTTAATTTTGTCATAACAGTTGTTATATTATCATCAGGTTGAAGGTTAGCCGGATTAGAGAAATGTCCAACGATAATAAAATCATTGTACATAATACAGGCACGATGAATTCCATAAGGAATACCATCAACACCCAGACTAGCATTTACAAAATCATCTTCTCTAGATCTCGAATGAACAAGAATCACATCAGCATTCCCATCTTTCCCGTATTGAATTGCTGTTCCTGTACCAACTGATAACACCTTGATTTGAATTCCTGTATGTTCAGTGAACTTTGGAAGTAAATAATCTAACAGTCCTGAATCATATGTTGAAGTTGTAGTTGCTAATGTTATTTTTTCAGGATTTTGGGCATTTAAATAATCTATTATAAAGTATGTTCCTATAGAACCACCTGCAATAATTAAAAGGACTAATAATAGCGCTGTTTTATGTTCACTTAATATTATCGTTAACGATTTTCTATTTGTCATAATAAATTTGCTTTATTTTTTTAGTAGATTTGATAATAAGGCAAAATTTTCTTTGAATTTAAACGTTATTACCGGTGGGACATAACGATTAATTAAAAAAGGTAGGGATAGATCATTAATTCCTTGAATCTTATAAAAAAAAATTTTTTAGTTAAGTGTTAAGATTTAAAAAAAAGAAAATTTCAGTTACTTAATTTTCTTATTGATAATTTTTTCTTCCACACAATTAAAATTACGATTATAAGTATAGTCAGCATTATAGTTAAACCTATTTGAATTTCAGCGATATTAAATAACCAACAAATGTTGTTTGATATATGGAAAAGGATTGTAGCTAATGTACTCCCTCCAGAGCTGTTGTAAATAAATGTTAATATTATTGTGCCAAGAAATAACCCATACAGCCACCCAAATAAAATCTCTACACTGAATCGGTAAAAAAACATTGGTGTATGCCAAATGCCCCAACCAATCCATAAGATAATTGTTGATATCAAGGGATTGTACTTTTCTTGCAACTTAGGTAGGGCATATCCTCTCCATCCTATCTCTTCGAATATACCATATGAAATAGCGCTTACCAAAATCCACAATATTAATACGATAGGGTCCATAATACTCTCATTCAATAGATATGCACCTAGATCAATAATACTACCTGTAAAAACCAAGTCTATCAAAATTGTTAAGATTAGTAAGGCTGGCATAATTAGGGCTGGAAAAAGAATCCAGAAAACTCCAATTCTCCATTTAAAAACTGAATCTTTTAGTCTTTTGAGCCCTTCTTTTTTAGCAGATATATATA
>JBHLLJ010000058.1:0-21158 GCA_048885705.1 Candidatus Hermodarchaeota archaeon
TCAATTCCAAAAATTGCCCCTAAATTAATGTGCCCTCGAGAAAATACTTTCATTTCCTCAATTTCAATATTCATTATTTTAGCCCAAAATCTAGTTACTGCGACGATGCAAGCTCCTATGGATGATAAAATTACTAATAGCGGTGATGGTCCTTTATTAGTCCCACCCAACCCTCCAGGAGCATCAATAAGTAACTCAAATGGATCCCCTCCTGGGTTTCCCATAATACATTTGACCTGCATACCTTCGGGAAGCATTTCACATTCTATATTGAAGTTTTTTTCCCCAGCATTCCAATCTGCCTTGATAGCATCATAAGTTTCTTCAAAACTTGGCATTTCATCTCATCTTACTTAAATTTAATTTCTTTTTATTATTATAGATAGTGTGAATATGATTAGAGTCATTACCGCAGCTAGCATTACTCATTGAACTTAATTTCCCAAGAATCAACATTCTAATATTTTCTTCAATACTTGCTTTCAAACCTCGATATAGGTTTATGTTAACTTGTTGAAAACCCATAAATGGTCTCATTCCTATACCAGTTAGAATCATATCAGTAACTTTTCGTTGTTTCATGTTAATGACTGGTTCCATACATCCCATATGACCTTCATTAGGTAAGGTAAACGCTTTTTTAAAATTATTACCCTCATTGATTTCAATTCCAATGAAATATCTACAATGTCCAAAATGTGGTGATAAATTATCTGATAATTTAATCCCATCAGATGGTACTCCAACTATTCTATTCATACTCCACACACTTTTGTTAGAAATTTAATTGTTATAATAATAAAAAAATCTTTATATTTATAATTTGTGAATATTTATTCATAATCCTTAAATTGTTATAAAAATAATTATTAAGTATCCTTTTATTGTTGGATATTTATTCAAAATGAATTACATCGGAGTAGATGTAGGAATGAAGTCATATAAAGAAATTATAAAGAATGATAATTTTAATGCGGCGGACCAATATTTTGTCGACACTAAATTGTATAAAATGTGTTGGGGATGTGAGAGAAAGCGAAAATCAGGTCATATGGTTTGGGATACGACTAAATTACGTAGGATCTTTTTTTGTGAAGATTGCTTTACAACATTAAAGAAATAGTTTGCTAATTCCAACTTTTTTCATTTTATTTTAAATATTAATATCAGCTAGAAATTAGTATAAATCCAAATAGAATTTAAACATCAGTATGCTTTAGTTTATCTTTAAATATATAATATCATTCAGTTTTATACTAATTTTATTGGAATGATATTTAAAAACGATTATTTTGGAGTTTATAATAATTTTGATAGTTAGAAATGAAAATCATTCCTTTTAATTTGGCTTACTCGAATCATTTTCGTGATAAATGGTTTTTGAATGGATCAAGTTCGGCAGATTTATAAACATTAAATTACATATATAATATGGATCTATTTATTTTAGTTAATTAAATTAATCTTGTGAAAAACTGAATTTTATTCGACTATATTATAGAAGGTGAAATAAGAAATGGAATTTGCATATAAAAAGGATCTAGTTACTCCTGAAAGTAGAGAATTCGTAGGACCAATTGAGAAAAAAATACCTGAGAAAACTGATCCATATGAAATGGCTCAACGACAAATTGATATTGTCGCAAAAAAGATGGGATTGAATAATAATGTTACAAAGTACCTTAAAAAAGTTGAGCGTTCGTTAATAGTATCAATACCCGTTAAGATGGATGATGGAAGAATCGAAATTTTTGAAGGATATAGAGTGCATCATTCAACTCTTCGTGGTCCGGGAAAGGGAGGAATAAGATTTGCTCCAAATGTTGATCTTAATGAGGTGAGGGCTTTAGCTACTTGGATGACATGGAAATGTAGCTTATTAAATTTACCTCTTGGAGGCGCAAAAGGAGGAGTATGTGTTGATCCAACAAAATTATCAAAAAGCGAATTAGAAAGATTAACTCGAAGATATACCGTAGAAATCTTAAACTTTATAGGTCCGGATATAGATATTCCTGCTCCTGACGTAAATACTAATCCTCAGGTAATGGCTTGGATAATGGATACATATTCGATGCATAAGGGTAGAGCTATTCCTGGAGTTGTTACAGGAAAACCAATAGAAATTGGGGGATCTGTAGGAAGAGAATCAGCAACGGGAATGGGATTATTTTATGTACTTGAAGCTTTGTGTAATAAATTAAAATTAAATTTAAAAAATTCTAAAGTTGTAGTGCAGGGGTTTGGTAATGTGGGCGGAAATATTGCTGAAATTTTATATGATAAAGGCGCTAAAATATTAGCAGTTTCAGACATTACAGGGGGTTTATTTAGCGAGGAGGGTTTAAATGTAAAAGATTTATTAAAATGGAGAAACCAAAACTTCTATTTAAAAGACTACGATAATAAAAATTATGAATTCATCTCTAATGAAAAATTACTCACAATAGAATGTGATATATTAATCCCTTCAGCAATAGAGAATCAAATTACAATTGCTAATGCTGATGAGATAAAATGTAAAATTGTATTAGAAGGTGCAAACGGTCCAACTACACCTGAGGCAGATGAAATCTTGAATCAAAATGGAATTATAGTTGTTCCTGATATTCTTGCTAATGCAGGAGGAGTATGTGTTTCTTATTTTGAGTACATCCAAGACATTCATAGTTATTTTTGGGATATAGACAGGATTAATAAGGAGTTAAAATCTATTCTTGTTAAAGCATTTGAAGAAGTATATAATCTATCAAAACAAAAAAGTGCAAATCTTCGTACAGCTGCTTATATGATAGCAATTTCAAGACTAGCTAAAGCATTTGAACTAAGAGGTATTTTTCCCTAATTTTGATTTTTAATATTTCTGTTAATAATTCATTTCTTTTATTTTCTTAAACTCTTTTTAGTGTGTGGTACATGAGATACAGGGATCAAAAGCTCTAATTAATCTCTGAACATTATTCTTCACTAAATTGATATCTCCTGTTTTTTCAAATAACATTATAGCATAGTTTGTAATCATATAATTTATCAGAGGAATATTGAACTCAGTAGCTACAAACAATTTTACACGATCAATAGAATTACTTTTATTTAGATGATAATGATGTATAAGTATCCCTCTAGGAGCTTCGATGACGCCAATTCCATCAGAATTTTTTATAGAACTCAGAGAAGGAAAATTTTGCTTAGTATGTAAATCAGGATCATCTAAAATTTGTAAACTTTGAAAACTTTCAATATACATTTCCAATAACCTTATAAAATTAGCAAAGAGGATATTATTTTTCCATAATTTATCGAAATATTCAATATATGTTTGAATTTCATCTGATCCATAATTCTCAATAATATTGTAACGACTAATAGGCCCAACGATCACATTTTTTTTAGTATCAAAATGAAAGTCAATTCCACGTAAATCTGGTTCCTTTTCAAAATAAGAAGAATAATTGTGTTTTTCAAAATCTATCATATTTTTATTATTTTCTTTAATTGATAACTTACCTGAATATCTACTATAATTTCCAATTTTCGAGAGACCAAGATAAATAAGATTTGGAGTACAAAATTCATTTGGAGGTGTTTGATTGGAAAATAATTCAATAAATTTTTCGATAATCCATTCCAAACTGATTAAAGCGCTTTGGAATTTTTTTTTAGCTATTGAAATATTTTTTTTGGAAGGAGAATAAATAACTGCTCCAGGAATAAGGGAGATTAAATGAACAGATCTACTGCCAAACAAATTATTTATTTCATTTCCAATTTTAATTAATTCATATATATTTGTAGTTAATTTGGGGTCATAATTTATTAAGTCATAAGGACTGGTTGTCTTTTGAGTAATATTAAAAATATTTAATAAATCTGGCAGTGTTTGGAAAAAGAAACTCATAGAATGAGACTTAATCATTTCTGCACTCATTAATATGCGTCTTAAGAGTTTTGTTTGTGTTGATACCTTAACATTATATAAATCTTCAATAGCTTTACAACTAGCGATTGCTTGAGATGTATAACATAATCCACATACTCGAGAAACTATTTTTGGAATATCTAATAATGATTTTCCTACTAAAAAATTTTCAAAACCTCTATAAATTGGAAATTCAAAATTTACTAATGAAATTTCATCGTTTTGAACTAAAATTTTTATATCACCATGACCTTCAATACGTTTACATATATCAATGACTTTTAAAATTTTTTTATCCCTCCAATTTTGGTTTTGAAAATCGATAAAAAATACCAGCATAATCTCTGATCTCTTGAGATAAACTTATCAAACTCAAATAATTAATAACATTAGAAGTAAAATCTTTTGATACAGGCCCAAGACAACCTTCACATGGAAGTCCCATCTTAATACACTTATGTTCGCATCCATCTCGTGTTATAGCTCCTAGACATAAAATATGTTTTTCTAGAAAGCATTCAGAATTTTCTTCCTCAAATTTAATCTCTTCTGGGTCCGGAGTAAGTTTTGAGATGTTTACATTCGAATTTATTTTCATATCTCCTCTTAATGGGCAAGTACCACACATATTTTTCTCAGATAATTCTAATTCTTTATTTTCTACTAATCTAATTAAACAATTACCAAAAAGTTTTAAAGGTGGTGGACAGCCAGGGATGATACCATCAATTTCGATAAAGTTTGAAATTGGTTTTGATGTTTTTACATCTGATAAACTTAAAATTCCTCCAAAACAAGCACAAGTTCCTAACGCATATACTTTCCTTGATTGACTTCTGATTTTTCGAATTAGAGGTATTTGATTTTCTTCAGAAACACACCCTTCTATTAAACTGACATCGCAATCTTCTATATCTTTGACATCGCTAATAAATTGAAAATAATTAACTTTTGTTCTTTCAAGGAATTGTGGAAAAATATCTAATGAAATAAGAGAAGAGATGCAACCACTACAAGAAGTTAAAGATACTATTGCAAATCTACGCTTCATATTCAACCTCCTCTAACAATTTTCGATAAAATTTATTAGCTACTTCAGCAAATTTATTACCTTCAACTGCATTCATGTGTTTAAGGATAATTCGTTCACTATATTTCCTTGGTATGATATTTTTTAATAATAATATTTTTTTTTCTACTTTTTCGACACCATCAATATAGCGACAGGCATTTTTTCTACAACCGAAGATCATTACACCATCAAAGCCAAACTCAAAAGATTTAATTATAAAATTAGAATCAATACGACCGGTACAAGGGACACGTAAAATAAAAATATTAGGGTTATAAGATATCTTTTTAAGACCAGCGTCATCAGCAGCAGCATAACCACAAGAGCGACAACAGAATGCAATAATTTTCGGTCGTTTTCGGAACTTCGAAAAAATTTCAATTGTTTTTAAAATCTTCTCAGAGGTATCTATGTTTAAATCAATAGCATTCGTTGGGCATATACTAACACAAGTACCACAACCTTTGCATTTAAATTTATCTATACTTACTTTTTCTGATTCTATCGTAATTGCATTATAAGGACAGATCTTAGAACACAATCCGCATAAACCACATCTGTTATCATCAATTTCAATTCCACTAAACTCTGCTATCAAGTAATCTCTAGAGAGAAGCGAAATAATTTTAATTGCTGTATTGTTAGCGGTTGAAATAGTAGAATTATAATCTAATGGACCAAATATAGTTCCAACTCCATATATTCCTGAAGCAAGTGTTTCCTCACTCATAAATCCGTAATCATCTAATGTGAAATCCATTGTTTTTCGTAATGCCTTTAAATCTTCGTTTGGAACTAATGTTTGATTTAAAACAATTAAATCACTAGGATATTCTTTTAGATCTGCTTTTACAATCTTTTGATCTTCTTTTTCAATTATTCTTATTTTATTTGAATAATGGATCCTAGAATCTAAGGACCTTAATAAAAGATCGGCAGTTTTACTTATTTTACTTAAATCATAAAAAATGTTAACTTTACAGGTTGGATTTTTTACCTCAATATAATTTAAATATTTAAATGCTAGGATATCTTGAAGTTTATGTTGCCCATCAGACGGACTTACACACTGAATAATTGAAATTGACTTCGGAGGTTTCTTATCAGAGATTTTTATTATTTTACCTTGTGTAAATCCATCAGAAGATACCATTCTTTCAAATTCTGATGATGTGATTATATCATTTTGTGGGTTATAATAATATTCTCCTAAATCTGAATGAAGATCAGAACCAATAGCGATAATTTTAGAACCTACTTTAATCTCAATCTTCTCTGGTTTTTCTGACAAATCAATTGCTTTATTTACACAAGCACGTTCACATATTCTACAATTAAGACAATTATTAATGTCTGACTCATCAATTAAAGGAACATAAGGGAAAGAGTGAATAAATGGGATATAAATGATTTTTCTATTAATTAAGCCAAATTCATATTGGTTTGGCTTTTCAATACTGCATACTTCTATACATTGTTTACAACCAGTACATTTCTTTATATCAATATATCGAGGTTTTCTAATTAAATTAAGAGTAAAATTTCCAACTTCTCCCGAAACACTATTGATTTCAGTATTAGTAAAAACTTTTATATTTTTTTCATTCACCAATTCTCCAATTAATTCTGAAATAAAACATATGGAACAATCCCCCTTATTATGAATTCGATCCCACCTAGCAACCTTACCTCCCAAAGTTGGTGATTTTTCAATTACATATACTTTAATACCTGCACGAGCTAAATTTAAAGCAAGAGTGATCCCCCCAATTCCTCCCCCTAAAATTGCAGCACTCTTTTCAATCTCAACTCTCTTGACTTTTACTTTTTTTTGAAGGCTGACCCGTTCAATTGCCGCTTCAATTAATAATTTCGCTTTTTCTAATACAAGAGAGGGATCTATTTGATTTGTTTCAAATTGGTGTACCCAACAACATTGTTCCCGAATATTTGCTATTTCTATATTGACATGATCAATAACGCCATCAAAAATTCGTTCAAAAAGATTTTGATGAGTTCTTGGAGAACATGCGGCAATTACAATCTTATTTAAAAAATTATCCTTTACCCAATGTGTTATTTTGTCAAAATTTTTTTGTTGACAAAAGTTTGTGAATATTTTTACAGAAACGACTTTCCTGAGCTTATTCACATAATTTTCCAGTGCTGTTATGTTAATTGAATTTGAAATTTCAGTATTACAATTGCATATTATTACTCCTATCCTGTTTATTTCACTTCCTTTAGAATCTAAATATTCATCAATATTATCTCCTGATAAAATCCTTTTATTAAGATTTAGTATTTTTAATACTCGTTTACCATCTTCAGTGAGAAAATATGATTTTTTATCTTTATTAATCAGGGAACCAATTCTTTTAAGGTGAAAATTTAGCTGTCCTGTTGTTTCTAAACCTAATTTTTCCATTAAATCAGTATAGGGAATATAACCTTCCTTTTCTAAAAGAAGTAAGATCTTTCTTCTAAACGGATGAGACAATACAGAATATATATCCATAATTCAATTCCTCTTTTTTCCCTCTTTATTTCAAATAATTCTTGTATTTCTTTTAGTTTATATAATCTGGAGATGATCTTAGTTCCTTAAAGCGACTTAATTTATTTTCAATCGGATTAAAATAACTCATACCCTCCCCGCAGTGTTTATAATTACCAAATTCATATACTTCTTTCATTAAATTTTGAAAATTATTTGTTTTCACGATTAAGGTGCATCAATCTAAATTATTAATTTCAAAAATTATTATGATTATTTTGATTAATTAAATGTTCTTCATGATAATTATTATTGTCAGAATATATAAATATGATCCTTTTTGCTATATTATATGTTCATATATTGATGGTAGGATGTTAGAGATACTTAATAATGATTATGAGATCTATTATATTATTGCTAAATAATGGATATAAAAAGATCAAATCTGTGCATTAAATGAAAAAATGACTAAAAATTTTGTCAAAATAATTAAAATTTTTCTTATCATATTTTTTAAATTTGATTTAAACTATCATCTAATCGGAATAGGATATAAAAATGCATTTTATATTTTTACGAATTTTTAGTACTTTCAAATTAACAAATTTGTTAAATTAAAATTAGTTTAATTGGTGGTATGTTAAATAGGTGAATTGAATGTCTGACATACAGACCATGGTTAGAATCGGAGTTTATATTTGTAGATGAGGAGTTAATATTAGTGCGTCTATCGATTGTGATCTTATAAGAGACTATGTTGAAGCAATTCCTAATGTGATTGTTGCTAGAGTAAATGATTTTACTTGTAGTGATCCAGGACAAAATATTATTAAAAACGACATTTTAGATTTGGATTTAAATCGGATTGTTGTGGCAGCATGTACTCCAAAAATTCATGAATCTACTTATAGAACAGTTTTAGCCCAAGCAGGTTTAAATCCTCATTACTTTCAAATGGTTAATCTTCGTGAACATTGCTCTTTTACACACTCAGGAAATAAGAAAAATACTACTAAAAAAGCAATTCGGTTAGTATTAGCAGGGATAAATCGTTCTAGAGAATTAGAAATCGTGCCTTATAAAAATGTATCTGTAGAAAAATCAGTATTAATTGTAGGTGCTGGTATTGCTGGGATGAATGCTGCTTTAGATTTAGCCAATCAAGGAATAAATGTATATTTAGTTGAAAAAGAACCTACTATTGGAGGAAAAATGGCTCAATTAGATCGGATTTACCCTACAGATGATTGTGCTATATGAGTCCTTGCACCAATTATGGTTAGTACTTCAAAACATCCAAATATAACATTGTTTACATATAGTGAAATTAGTAAATTCAGTGGTATCTGTGGCAACTATAACGTTGAAATCCACAAAAAACCTCGTTATATTAATGGAAATAAATGTACTGGATGTGGATTATGTACAACAAAATGTCCAATAAGAGTACCCAATGACTTTAATAGAGGTATTGGTGAACGTAACGCGATTTACATACCTTTTCCCCAAGCAGTACCTAAAATTGCTTTAATTGATAAAAGTGTATGTATAGAATGTAAAAATTGTCAAAGAATTTGTTCTGCAGAAGCAATTGATTTTGAGCAAAATTCTGAATTTATCAATTTGAAAGTTGGTGCTATAATTATTGCAACAGGTTGGGATGAATATCCGATTTTGGAAAGTAGCGAATATAAGTACGGGATATATCCTGATGTTATTACTCAAATTGAGTTAGAACGTATGTTAAGTCCCGTTGGTCCGACAGGAGGTCATGTATATAGAATTTCTGATGGAAAAATCCCAAAAACAGTTGCAATGATTCAATGTGTTGGTTCAAGATCTTTAAAAGGGAATCAATATTGCTCAGGAGTGTGCTGCAATGTTGCTCTTAAAAATGCACAATTGCTAAAACAAGAATATCCAGATATGGAAATTGTTATCTTTTATATAGATATGCGGACATGGGATAAAAGAAATGAAGAATATTATAGAAAAGCAAGAGAAGCAGGAATAATAATGATTCGAGGAAAAGTAGGAGATATCAGAATGGATCAAACATTAGATAAGATGAAAGTCACAGCTTCTTCAACATTGACAAATGACTTTATAACTATCAATCCAGATCTAGTTGTATTATCCACAGGTATGGTTCCTTCTAAAGAGACAGTAAAAATTGCAGAAATTTTGGGTCTAGCTAGAGATGAAAATGGATTTTTAACTGAAGTTCATGGGTGCCTAAAACCTCAAGAAACCAATAACTTGGGTATTTATATATGTGGGTGCGCTGCGGGGCCTAAAAACATTCCCTATTCAGTATCAACTGCCTTAGCTGCGGCAAGTAAAGCATCAACTTTACTCTCAAAAGATACAATAAATCAAGAATTAATAATCGCTGAAATTGATGAAAATCTATGTGTGGGTTGCCATAGATGTGAAAAGCTTTGTAATTATAAAGCGATAAAAGTTAATGGAAAAGACGTAGCTGAAATAGATGAGCTTAAATGCAAAGGGTGCGGAGTTTGCATAACATCTTGTCCGAATCGGGCAATAGATCTTAAATATTATAGAGATAAGCAAATTATTGAAGAGGTAAAAGGAATTTGCAGCCCTATAATCGAATATAAGGAAGAATATATTGAGTCCATTGAACTTATTTGGAAAAAGATTGAAGCATTAACTCCTTATCAAACTTAATCTGAAAAAGAATGATCCTCTTAAAGAAATGCTAGTTGAGAGGAAACTAACCTATTGTGGTAGGTTTCAGAAAAGAATAACATAATAGAAGATTGAAATTTATATTTATAGATTATATCAATGGATTGGATGAATTTTTATATATTTTTAATATCAATTTTTTGAAATTGATAATATAAACTCATTTTATCAAAGATTTATTAAAAGTAAAATTTTATTTTTGATTTTTTAAAGAAATTAATTTATGAAACCAGTTTATTTTTTTATACTTCCACTCTATAGTTTTGTTAAATGGAATAATAAGTTGCTCAACTATCCCTTTTGAAAGCATATTATTTATCACTTTTTCCCCAGTATTTGTTCTGATTAATATCATAGAATATCCTTCTGGAGCCCCAGATGCACCAACGCTAATATCTGTAAATCTTCCTGTGAATTCATCACACTCATGGCAATTATTTCTAACAGCAGGATTTAGAGTTTTGATATCAATTTCATATTCTTTATTGTCTTTAGTTTGAATAAAGAAATTCTTGTTAATCCAAGTTTTCTTGATATTACTGGGATCAATTTTAGTTTCTCTTTTCAAAATATCATATAAATGAGAATAAATGAAATTTTCAAAACAAAATAGACCTATAACATATTTAATGACATGAGCGGGTTTAACATGTAAAAATTTCATTTTGCCAATAGCTCTACACTGACAAGGAATTCCAATAAATGCTATTCTTAACTGGTCAATATCAAATATTTCCTTTTTCAAAAGAATCTCTTTCGATATGGTGTACAAATTTTTTAAAGGAAATATTTGAGGTGAAATTGAATAACGTGTACCCGCTGATTTTAATAAATCTTTTTTATCAAATATGATTTTTGGAACAGGTTCAAAATTATCATCAAACTCTGAAACAATTGCTGCATCAATTTTATGTTTTTCAAATAAATATTCTAGAATTGCAGAAACTACTCCTCCATTCTGCCCTAGTTTTCCTAATGTAGAGTCTGTTGTTTTAGCAGCAAGAATCTTAACAATATTACCAATCTTATCTTTAATAGAATATGAATTATTTAATTCTTTTAGTAATATATTTGTTTGAGGGCATATATAATAACAAACACCACACTTAGTACAGTTATCAACACTTTTTTCCGATTTAAATTTTGGAATATACCCTATCATCTCAATAACATTAAAACCTTGACTTTCGCAATATGCTATGCAAGCTCCACATGCACAGCATTTATTATTCTTAACTATTTCATTTTCTAAATCTTCAAAAGACTTTACTTCTTTTGATACAAATTTCCGAGAATTCGATTCAGTCATAATAATTCCCTCTTTTTAATTATTTTTACAAATAAATTCTAATTCAAAAATTCCAGTTTTTTTTGGTATTTTTAATTCTCCTAATTCTACAATTTTTTTTGTAAAGTTTTTAATTAATTCTGCAAATTGCTTTCCCTCACTTGCAGAAATTGAGTGCAATTGAAATCGATCTTCCTCAATTCCTATATATTTTATTAAATTCTTTAAATGAACCATTCTTCTTTGAGTATACTCAAAACCTTTCATATAATGACAATCACCCATATGGCATCCAATAATTAATACTCCATCTATTCCATTATTAAAAGCTCGTAAAACAAATGTCGGTTCGACTCTGCTAGAACACATCACTCTAATAATTCTAATATTTGGAGGGTATTGGAATCTAGAGACACCTGCTAAATCTGCACCAGCGTAGCTACACCAATTACAACAAAATACTAAAATATTCGGTTCAAACTCATAATTAATTTTTTTTTTTATTTTTAACAATATTAATCACCCAAAATTATATCGTTTCATAATCTGCTATATCCAAACTTGGTAATAAATCAATCATTTTGCTAATCTGAAATTTACTAAAATGATTTTGGTCAATCGCACCAACTGAACATTCAGCAACACAAGCTCCACAGCCTTTACAAACAGCATTAATTATATGAGCTTTTCTCAAAGCTTTTTTATATAAACCAATTTCTTTATTAATTTCAACTAATTCAATTGCATTATAAGGGCAAATTTCAATACATTTACCACATCCAATACATTTTTCTTCATTTATATATGAAGTAATACATTCAGTTTCTATTTCCCCTTTAACCATTATTATTGCTGCTCTTCCTGCAGCACCATAAGCTTGTATTATACTTTCCCCTATCCATTTTGGCCAATGAGCTCCTCCGCATAGGAAAATACCTTCTGTTGCGAAATCTATTGGTCTAAGTTTTGCATCAGCTTCTAAGAAAAAGCCATCGGTATTTGTTGATACTTTTAATAATGATGCTAATTGTTCGGTATCATCAGCAGGAACTTTAGGAGTAGCTAAAATTAATAAATCTGTATTATATGCTATATCTGTCTGAGCATTAACATTATTATACAACACATGGAATTTATCTTTTTCATAACTGATGTTAATATCATCAATTGAGCGATACCTTTCGTAAGTGACCTTTCTTCGAAGCCCGCGCCACAAATTCTCAGCATTTAAGTCCGATAATTGGAACTCTCTATATAATATATGAATATGTGCTTTAGGGTTTATATTTAATAATTTCTCGACATTTTTTAACGCTACACCACAACAAATGTTTGAGCAATAATTTTTTATATTATCTCCAGTATTAAATTCGTTTTTTCTTTGATCAACACATAGTATTATTGTAGCATCATTAAATTTTGGAACATCTGCATCTTTCATTTCAGTTAATTCCGTTTGAATAAGGACATGTTTTGGATGTCTCTCTGATAAATCATTCCATTTATTTGTCTTTATTTGTTTAGTACCCGTAGCTACTATTATTGTACCTACATTGATGGTTTGTTCTTTCAAATTTTCTTTAATATTTCTAACAGCAACCTGATAATTTCCAACATAACCTTGAACATTAACTATTTCTGAGTTTAATAATATGTGTACATTAGATTTATTTTTTAAATCACTAATTTTCTGTAAAATCTCATCTTTTGTAATAGGAATATAATATAAATCAATAAATTCAAGAGCAACACCACCAAGAAAAGATTTTTTATCTAAAAGATACACTTCAAATCCTTGGTTTGCTAAATTATGAGCAGCAGTTATTCCTGCTATTCCTCCACCTATTACTAACGTTGATTTTTCAACATTAACTCTAAGAGTGTCTAATGGCCTTAAATTAATTACTTTGGCTAAATACATTCTTATTAAATCACAGGCTTTTTTAGTAGCCTTGTTAGGTTCGTTCTGATGAACCCAAGAATCTTGGTTTCTAATATTTATTAGTTCAAACAAAAACGGATTTAAACCGGCTTCTCTTAGAGTATTTTTAAAAAGTTGTTCATGAGTTCGAGGAGTACAAGAAGCAACGATAAATCTATTAAGATTGTAATTTTTAATTAGTTCTTTAATTTTTTCTTGTGAATCAGAACTACAGGAATACATATTTTCTTCAACATGGACAACGTACGGCAATTTAGAGACATAATCTACTACTTCTGAAACATTAACAATGCCACCAATATTAATCCCACACTTACAAACTAAAACACCTACACGAGGTTCATCCTCTGGATTTACTGGTATTTCTGGAGGATACTTTATTTTTTTAATGTTTTGAAATCTTACAGGATATAATTTTTCGCTAATTTTTGCAGCACATGCTGAACCTTCGGCAACTGCCATTTGAATATCATTGGGTTTTTTAGAATAGCCAGTTACGAATATATTCTTATCTTCAAGTGAAATAATATCTGTCTCACGAAGATAACCTAAATCGTCCCAACCGAAATTAAGTTTTTTTAAAAGCTCATAATACGAGGGAGGTGGAGATAATGCACTAGCTAACACAGCCATATCTACTTCAAAAGTTCCAACTTTTTCTTTGTCGATATCTTCGTAATACAATTTTAATTTTCCATTATCTAAATTTTCTTTAATACATGAAACATGACCATTTATATAGTTTACATTGTAGTCAATTTTACTTTTTTCAATAAATTCATAAAAATTTTTACCTTTTGCTCTAATTTCTGTATTGAAAATATAACATTCAATATTGGGGTTGTGTTCTTTAACAACTATTGCCTCTTTCGCCGAATTCATACAACATATAGCAGAACAATATTTTTTACATTCAGGATGATGAAAATCTCGAGAACCTACACATTGTATAAAGGCAATTGAACGAGGATGTTGTTTATCATCCAATCTTATGATTTGCCCACCAGTTGGCCCATTTGCAGATAAAAGACGTTCAAATTGCATATTAGATAAAACATTAGGGGAAGAGCCAGCGAAGGATTCATACACTTCTGGCGTTTCTTGGTTATAGCCTGTAGCAATAATAATAGCTCCCACATTTAAATCAATTTCTTTGTATTTCTGTGAAAAATCTATTGCTTCTGCGTTGCAAGCTTTAGCACAAAGTCCACATATTTTATAATTTAAATACAAACATTTTGATTCATCAATAAGATATACTGGAGGTACTGAAGATGGAAAAGGAATATAGGCAGCACCTCGAGTTTTTAGATTAGTGTCAAATTCACTGGGAATACCTCTAACGGGACAAATTTCGCTACAATCACCACATCCTTTACACAGGTCTTCAATTATATATCTTGGCTTTTTTTTAATTGTTATTGTATAATCCCCTGCAGTTCCTTCTATATTTTTAACATAAGAATAAGTAAACAACTCGATATTTGGATTTCTATATATATCAACCATTTTAGGTGCCAAAATGCAAAGACTACAATCAAGAGTAGGGTATATTTTATCTAATTGAGCCATTGTCCCTCCTATTGTTGGTTTAATTTCAACTAAATACACCTTAAAACCTAACTTAGTTAGATCTAAGGATGCTTGTATTCCTGAAATTCCTCCTCCAATAACTAAAACACTACTCTTCAAATTTGACATTTATTATAGCTACTTATAAAATTTTTAATTTGATTTTCCTCATTTCTATGATTATTTAAAAAAACTTTAACAATTTTCCAATAAAACTTGCTAAATCTGTTATTCTTATTTTACTTTTTAATTCATTATTTTCTTTATTTAAAGAAAGCTCATTTATATAACAATTAAAATGCGTAAGACATTTAGGACAAGGAACAATTAAATAATCTGCTTTAGTATTAATAGCTTCTTTTATACGATTTTCTCTTAAAATGTGTGTGAATTCATTGCAATTTGAAAATGCTGAAACTCCACAACAATTAGCATCGTCCTTAATATTTTCCATTTCAATCAATTTTACTCCTGGAATCTGTTTAATTAATTCTCTCGGTGGGTCATATAACTTATCAGCTAACCGCCCCATTCGACAAGAGTCATGATAGGTAACCTTGATTTCAGAATAGTATGGAAATCTGACATTTTCAAGAATTTTTTCTTTAGTAAAAAATTCAGAAAAATGCATAACTTCAAAATCAAAATCTTTTATTATTTTTGGATAATCAAATTTCCAAGTTCTATATCCTTCAGCGCATCCAACAATAATAGTTTTTACTCCGGCGTTTCTATAAAGTTGAGTATTATATTCAGCAAATTTTTTAAAAGTTTCAAAATCTCCCTTACCCCATAGAATATCATGTCCACAGCATTTTTCATTTAAAACAACTGGTACAATATCAATTTCATTAAGTAAACTTATTATTGTAATGGGTATAGTTGTATATTTTACATCTAAATTATAAAATATCTCCTCCATTAAAGGCAAACATCCGATAAAATAAGCAATCTCACCAGATTCTGTTGTTCTTAAATCTCTTTTCTCCAAAAATCCTAATTTATTTGGATTTATCGATTTATGTCCCATCATTTTCGAGATTATTGGAAAAATTTCATTATGAGTTTCACATTGATTAATTCTATCAATTTGTATTTTTTCATCTCTAGAAATCTTTCTCATTTCTAAAATTAAATTTGGCAAGTCTATGCCTTCACTTTCTTGACTCATTGGACAATAAATCATACATTGACCACAAGTAAGGCAATTCCATATGTTATAATTATTCACAACTTCTTTTACTGAATAATGAACTAAATCCCCAACTAACATTCGTGGAAAAAAAAGATCTAAATGAGAAAGGGGACAAACATTTACACATCGATTACAGGCATAACAATAATTCGATATTGAAATTAAATTTTTTATATTGTCATCTAAAATTTGAAAATTAGAATTAACACTTCTTTTTTCATTATTCGTATAACTTGACATTGAGAATTACTCCTCAACATAAATCTCAAAATACCCGCATCTAGAACATACATATGTTATAACATTGGGATCTCTAAGTCTATATATATAGTCTCCATCTTCTAAAGCCGCCCTACATTTACTACAAATCTCTTTATTTGCTCTCTGTTCTATTAAAATAATTATATCACCTACTTTTTTAAACCAAATTAATTAAATGACTTTAAAAATTTCATTTACAATTGTTAATTTTTTTTTTAAAAATATCGATCTCTAAGATGTAAATGGTAATACGTATTTAAAAATCCTTGCACCAAACTTTCTATCTCTAGCATATGATTGATCGGATTTAATATAACCATGCTAGAATTCTTGATATATCTACTTTATTAGTAAGGGAATATTCAATTATAGGTAAAAAAATTGCAGAAATTGGAAATTATAGTTTTGATTTATAAATATTAGTTAACATAATTACAAATACATATAAAAGATTAAAATAAATTTACAGATTTGTTGTTTTTTAATTGACATACATGTCTATTTCTACTAATAAAAAATTATTATTATATCACAAATAATCTCTTTTTTAGAAAAAAACTTCATTTAGATATATATTAATCATCCTATTCCTATTATTTGAAAATAAGAAATATATAAAATATGATTTTATTTTTTTGTCAAAAAGTTTGACAATTATTATTTTCAATTTAGATTTTAAAAAATACAAATTTCTCAAAAAAATAGGAAATAAGCTATATTTCTCATGAAAAAAAAAAGTAGCAAAAAGTTTTTTTGACAAATCCATTTGTCAAAATGATAAAAATTATACTTATCAAACTCTTTAAATTTCACTCAGATTATTATTTAATTAGAGTTAACCTCATGGCTCAGAAAGATGGAATGGTTTTACATTATGAGGTTATAGTTATATTGAGATATATTAATTAAAAAAAAAAGGTAATGAAAATGGAAGTATTAGAATTAAAGCCAATAAATAAGAAAAAAATTAGTATATTTTTAATAGACAAAAATAGAATCGCCTCTGAACTTAATGATATCGATACAATGAAAGCACTAGTACGTAATAATAACATTTCTTATATTACAGTTGAAATGAATGACGAAAACTTTAGAAGTTTTAAAAACTCTGGTCTTTCTACTGTTTTAGATGCTTTAAATTTAGATTATTATCTATTAGATATGCCTGAGTATGCTTTTGGGTATCTTTATGAAGAAATATTTAAGAAAGAAGAGCAAATTAGTGAGCTATTAATGGAATATAGAAAAATGAATGATAAAAACTCTTTTAAAGGGCTGAATTTAAAATCTTGGATTGATGTTCTTAACAAAGAAGTTAATCAGGACAAATATATTTTAGAAACAAAAATAAGACCGCAATGGATAGTAAAGAAAATTTTAGATTTGCTAAGACAAAATGAAAATGAAGAATTAGTTCTTATTCATTTTTTCCAAGAAAAATCTTTCTTAGAAACAGCTGAACAATTAAGGGAGCTTAATATAGAGGTAATTTTTCATGATTTGAATAACATACATAATATCCCAAATTTAATTATAAAACAAGAGGAGAACAATTAATGGAAGTATTAGAATTAAAACCTTTAAAAAATAAAAGTTTGAAATTGGTGTTAATAGAGAGTGAGTTTCCAATAGATTGGTGGTTTGAAGCTTCAGCACAGAAAAAGCACGATTTAGTATGGAATTTACACTTAATCTCAAAAGAATATCTTAATTTGATTGAAAATCTAATAGCTAAATATAAACCTGAGTTCGCAGTGGAAGAGAAAGGAAGCAGATGGGAGGATACAATATCTCACAATGATCCTTTAGAAACACTATTTAGAGAAAATAATATATCGTATAAGATGGTTGATATCTCAGAAAACGCAGAGAGTTATCTTTCTTCTAATTTAGATGAGCATAGAAATTACATCAAACAATTAGTGAAATCAATTGAAGATATTAGAAAATTTAATGAAGAGAAAAAGTTGAAAGATGACTTTGATTTCCAGCGAATGGCTTTATGGAAAGAGTATTTACAGCAAGAATATGATATTCAAGAAAGTGAAATAAGATACAATGTTCGAGAAGCATGGATGATGATGGGGATTTTGAAGTTTGCGAAACAGATGAACGAAAAAAAATTAAAAGGATTCTTTATCTGTGATTCAAGGCATTTTGAAGGAATACATAAATTAGCAGAAGAATTAGGCATTGAGACTGAAAATATAAAAATAAAAAGGTCAGCTAAAATAGTCAATAATCCAAGTTCTGATTCAATTAAAACCATAATTGGTAAAAGTATACTTGAATTATCTCCAATTAAAGTGGAAAAGAAAGAATCATTAGAAAAGATATGTTACTTTTTTGATACTGATGATACTGCTTCTCCTTTCGATATAAATATGGCTTATGATGCTGGTTTTGATGTAGTTATACCTATTAGCAAGATGAATTCTGATAAAGTATCAAAATTGGTACAAGATGCCATTTTTTCGCGTAAACCGAAAGCACCTACAACTTTCTTTATAGGGGGATCAAATGTCAATGAGGGAGAAAAAATAGCTAAAAAAGTCATTAAATCGTTAGTACCTCCATTTGAATGCCCTGTGATAATCGATCCTCGTGGTTCACATACTACAGCTTCCTCAGTAGTGGCTAAAACTATTGAAATTTTAAAAGAACATGATTTACATGATTTAAAGGGTAAAAAAGTAGTAATTTTAGGGGCAGGACCAGTTGGGAGAATAGCTGCTATAATTGCATCGAAATTAAATTGTAAGACTTATTTAGTAGAAACCTGGGAGAACTCAAATGAACAATCCATAAAAAATCTTGTAAAAGAATTAAATATAGAAGCAGGAAAAAATGGATCTGAAATTGTTGGGATTTTTGCGCCAAACGATGAGAAGAAATTAGAAATATTAAAGAGTGCAGATTTAATATGGAGTTTAGCAGCTGCGGGTGTACAAATATTATCAAAGGAATTAATGATTAAATTGAAAAATAAAATTGTAATAGATATAAATTTAGTTCCTCCCTATGGAATTGAAGGTTTAAAACCAAAAGATGATAACAAGGAAATTTACGAATCTATTTTTGGTGTTGGAGCATTAGCATTAGGAAGATTAAAATCTAATATTGAAACAAATATGCTTAGAGAAGCATCAAAAACTAAAGGAATCAAAGTATTTGATTATAACTATGCATTTGAAGAAGCAATGAGGATTCTATTTGGAAATGAAATAAGTCTTTTTAGCTAATTTTTAAACTCTTTTTCTCTTTTATTTTAAATTTTAAAATTTATTTTTTGACTCATTTTAAAAACATCTATAAAACTTGATACATGAATCGGTATTTGAATTCCATCTATTGTCTTGATTTCTTCATTAATGAACTTCCAAAGACTTTTTTCATCTTTAGCTATAATTTGGAGTACTAAATTATAATCACCTGTTGAGGAGGCAACTAGCTGGATCTCATTATATCTAGAAAGGTTTTTTGCAATATTATCTAATCTTAATGGATCTACAGAAAGACCAAGAATGGCTATTGATTCATATCCCACTTTGAATGGATCTACGAATGTGTCGAACTTTTTTATAATTCCCTCTTTTATCATATTCTGAACTCGATTATGAATAGTACTAGCCGCTAAGTTCACTTTTTTACTTAAGTCTTTATAAGAGATTCTATAATTGTCCTGCAAAAAATTGAGAATTTCCTTATCTTTCTCATCAAAGGGTACTTTTAAAGATTTATCTACTATTTTTTCAGTTTCAATTTTATGTCGTTCAATAGCATATAAAATTGCTCGTATTAAATTAGGTCCATTAAGCTCGTCCTTTACTATATAATCCTGAGCACCTTTCTGAAGAGATTTTAATGCAAAATCCTTATCATCCAATCCAGTTAAAATAATGATAGGGATTTCTTTTGTAGCATTTAAAACACTCTCCAATGTAGATTCTCTATCACTATCAGGAAGAGTTAAATCTAATAAAATTATATCATAATTTTTAGCTTTAAGTAGATCCATACTTTCAGAAAGCCTAGGATTTGACTTTAAATCAAAGCTGAATTCTTTAGAAGTTTTTAATAATTCTTGGATAATGCGAATATCAGCTTTGTTATCTTCAATTAATAGAATATCTAGTCTTTTTTTCTCGATAATTATTCACCAGCAAATAGTACGTAGGGTTGAATTTAAATTTAAAACTTTTTCCAATTTTTAATTCTTTATTCTGAATAATATTCATTTTAGTATTTATAATTTTTTTATTACTAGTGAAAATGGAATGTTTTTTTTATAAAATTTTTAATGAAAGACAGTAATTTCAAAAAAAAATAATAAACATATTTTTGTTCGGTAAAATTTATTTTATATTGAACAATATTCTTATTAATGGATATGAGATTTTATGATATTTAAATGAAAGAGTTCACTTTAAGTTTTAAAAGTAGATATTTTATTCTTACTAGAAGATTATATTCACTTTTAGAAATTCAAATTAATAGTAATTTATTATAAGAGGAAAAATGCTTGATGTGAAGTTGAAGTTCAAGGAAGAAAGAACTAGATTATTGATTATTATAATTTTATTACTAATTTCATTTGCTTTAATTTATTATTTTGAGGTAATACTTAGAACCTCTATATTAGTAGCACATTTTTTTTATTTTCCTTCAATCTTAGCATGTTTATGGTGGAAAAA
>JBHLLJ010000059.1:0-20732 GCA_048885705.1 Candidatus Hermodarchaeota archaeon
TGTGTAAGAAGTTTTCAGAAAGGATGCAATCAAGTGAGGACATTTTTACTGGATTTCATATTAAAGAATTAGAACACTATGATGATAATGATAAAGACCGTATAAGAAAAAATAATTTCTTAATTAAAAGTTGGGTACAAGAACTATATTGGGAAATTTTGGAAGTTATAAGAAAAAAATCAGAAGAAGAGAAAATAACCTTATTGTTGGACGATCGCTATATATTTGAATCCTTGGAAAAGATGTCAAGAGAAGTGAAAAAAATCAGCAGAGAGATAAATTTAACCGAAGAAAAAATAAAAATAAATTCAAATATCAGAGACGCGATTTCAAATTTAAATGATATTATTGATGATTTATATGAGGGTTACATAGAAAAAATGACAGAACTTAACATAGAGGATGAAGAAACCTTTTTTACTCCAGAAGAAGAATTGGATACGGATATTCAAAAAGGTAAAAAAGAGTTATTGCAAGCGTTAATAGGGGAGTTTGATGAAAAAGAAGATTAAACTTTTTCTAGTAAATAACTTTTGATGGAGATTTCAATTTTTTTAATTTTATTTGATATTCTGTGCAGACTTTATATTCAGGAAAATTGCATGAATACTGATTTAAAGGAAGATTACAAGTGTGCGAAAAAGGGCACTCAAGTAAATTATTAGGTAAGACAGGTTCCATATTCTTCAACCTCAAATAATTCTGTTATGAAAAAATACTAATTTTCGTGTTTATACTTTCTGATTATTTTTTATTAACCTCTTAATATATTAAAAATTTCTGATATAATCAATAAACAGATGATCATAATTCGACTTAAAAAAGGTTCTAATTGACCTATTCATGTGGTAAAATTATCACTAATGTAATAATGAGTATTATTCCACATAAGAATACTAAAGCTTGAATAATAGATTTCTTTAAGTTTTTTTCTTTTATTAATTCAGGCATGAGTTCTGTACTAGCAATATATAAAAACCCACCACCAGAAAAGGCTAAAAAGAAGAAATTAAACAGTCCTATTAGACTTGATAAAAGATAAGCAAATAATCCTCCAAGGAGCGCAATAAGTGCGCTTGCAAAGTTAAATAAAAGAGCTCTCTTTTTAGAAAAACCTCCATATAGAAGGATTCCAAAATCACCAATCTCTTGTGGTAATTCATGGAATAAAACTGCAAGTGTGACTATTACTCCATTTCCTAATCCACTTAAAAAAGCAACCATTATAATAATGCCATCTAAGAAATTGTGTAAGCCATCACCAATTAAGTTAAGAAGTGCGAAATTTTTTATCTTTCCACTTCTTTCTAAAACTTTATCAATTCCTTCAGTAAGAGTGTCATAACAAACTAATTGATTCTCTTTTTCATGAGCATGTCCATGAAACCAATAAATAAATCTCTCTAGTATAAAAAATATTACGAATCCAGTAATAATTATAACGAAGAGCACACTTTCAACTATTCCTGCCCCTGCATCATTTAATTCTTCAAGATGATGAAGTGATTCTGGAATTAAATCAAATAAAGCTGTAGCTAGAATTGTACCAGTAGCAAATGCCACAAGAATGAATAATAATTTATCTAGAGTGTTTTCTCTGAGTGAAATCATAAAAACACCTATTAAACTTAAAAAACTAATTATTAATATCATTAAAAATCCTATTAATTCCTCCAACTATATCAAAACTCTTTTTATTTTATGTTCTAATGGTATATCATAGACTAAATATGAATAAAAATATTGCTAATAAATTCTATAATGATATGCCATAAATGCAAGTTTTAATAAATTAATAAAAGATTAAAATTTATGAAGATTATTGTATTTTTTTTCTAATTATATACAAAAAAATGCACCATGAAAGACCAAGATATTACGAGAGTGGAAGATCCTGAGGATCCTGAAAGTTGGTTTGATCTAGGAGTGAGACTTGGGGAAAAAGGGAATTTTAAAAAAGCAATTGAGGCTTTTAAAAAAGGATTGGAACTTAATCCTGAAGACGTGATGGCATGGATTAATTTAGGAGTAGCTTATGGTCAGATTGGTGATTCTCAAGCGGAAATCGAAGCATATGAAAAAGCTCTTAAACTTGATCCTAAAAATGTTGAGATTTGGGTCAATCTTGGAGTAGTATTGGAAGAAACAGACAAATTTAAAGATGCAATTAATGCTTATAAGAAAGCTTTAGAGCTTGATTCAGAGGATACAGATATTTGGTTTGATTTAGGAGTAGCTCTCGGAAGGATGGAAGAATTTGAAGGCGCAATTAAAGCATATAAAAAAACTCTAGATCTTAATCCAATTGATTCTCAAGCTTGGCTCAATCTTGGAGTAGTTCAAATATTAACTGGAGATCTTGAAGAAGCGTTGAAAGCGTTTGAGAAAGCATTAGAGATCGATCCTAATGATGAAAAGGCTTGGTATAACTTAGGATTAGCACTTGGGCAAACTGGTGACATTGAGAGAGAAATAAAATCTTATACTAAAGCTCTTGAACTCGATCCAGATATAGGGTTAGCATGGTATAATCTTGCTGTAGCTCTTGAAAGGAAAGAAGATTATAAAGGGGCTATAGACGCATATAAAAGAGCTCTAGAGCTTGATCCTGAAGATGGTGAAACTTGGGATGACCTCAGTATAGTTCTAGAAAAAGTTGGTGATCTTGAGGGCGCTAAAGAAGCAAGAAAAAAAGCGAGTGATTTAAGAAAAAATTAAATTTTTGGTAAAAATTCTTTTCAATACCTAAAAATCTTAACTATTAAGTCCATAAATTAATGGGGAAAATTGCACCTTAATCCTTTTTATAATAACTTCTAATCATTTAGTGATCCAAATTTAGGTGAAAAAAAATATGAGTAAGTTTAGCAAAGTTGTGTTAAGCGCCTTCACGTTGATGATAGTAATGTCTTTAATAAGTGCTGTTAATGTAAATGCCATTGGAGAATCTGATCAAATAATTGAAGTTAATGGTGATTCAATTCAAACTCAATTACAAAGCAATCTTAAAACAACCTTTCAGTTTCGTGAAATGACAAAATTAACTATTTGTACTAATGTAAACTTGAATTTAGATATTAATTGTGAAGCTTTAAAAATTGCAGAAAAAGATTTCATGCTTGAACTTGAGGGAGATAAAAACCTTAAAATGACAATGACTTGTACTAGAGAAGAAATTCAACTTGGTTTAATGGATGGTAACATATATAGAATTAGAAACCGGAATGTTTACAAATATCAAGAAGGATTCTGTGTTACATTAGAATGTGTTTGTGGATGCCTATGCCAGAATGAATGTCAATGTGAGTGTGACTGTGAGTGCAAATGCTTAAATGAATGTCAATGTGTCTGTGATTGCGAGTGCCAATGTCTTAATGAGTGTCAATGTTTATGCGACTGCGAATGTCTATGCCAAAATGAATGTCATTGTGTCTGCAATTGTGAGGATAAGACGTGTTTTATTCAAGCAAGACTTCGAATAAGAGTAACAAATCAAAATAGGTTAGGAAATTGGGCTTATTATGATGAAAGTGAAGAATGGGTAACAGTACCAACTACAATAGAAGATGGATATCTAACAACTACAACAAATCACTTTTCAACCTGGACAATACTAATTCCTACAAGTCAAAGTAATACTGCATTAATCATTGGAAGTAGTGTAACTATAGCTTTTATTGGTATAATTATGAGTATATCTGTTATATCAATCAAGAAAAGAAAATAATCTTTTTTTTTTTTATTTTTCTAACAATTTAAAATATCAATAGGGATTAAGATAATTCTAGGGAAAAACGATACTAAATTTTATTAATATTTACTCCTACTAGGAATGATAAATCTATTTGAATATATAAGCGATTAATTTAAGAAAATGTATTGTCAAAATTGTGGTTCAGAAATAGATCAGAACGCTGTAGTTTGCCCTTATTGTGGCCAAGTGAATACTAATTCCGATATTATAAAGAAAAAAGATGCTAAGATCCAAGAAATGGAACAAAAAATTGTAGAATTAGAACAAGTAATTAAACGGGAGCCAGTTTCAAAAGTAAAGAAGTCTGGAATAAATCAATTTCAACCTTGGATTTTTATATTTCCTATCGTGTTTGTAATATTATTTTTCGTACTTTTTATAATATTAGTATCTATTAGATAGAAATAATTGTATCTCTTTCGCTTTAATTATAAACGAGATCGTACTTATATTAAGAATTATTATGAATTATATCAAATTTAAAAAAAAAGTATTTAAAAGTTAGTTGTAATAAAGCCGAAAACAATAAATAGGAGCAATCCTGAGAGAAGACTTATTATTCCATATATATAATAAGCTCTTATATATTTTTGACTTAAGAACATTAAATCTGTCATATACCAACTCATTAGTCCTCCGATCCCCCAAATAGTTATATCAGTTATTATGTTTGGTGCACTATCAAATTCGACTTTCATGCCAACAAAAATTAGGAGTGTATTCTCTAAAATTTCCCATATTCCCGCAATTGTTAGAGTGATTGCCCAATAAATTACTAATTTCTTAAAACCAGGAGGATTTAGTGGTGCTTGCGGATTGCCGGAACGATTTTTTGCAATAAAACCTATCGTGAACGCTACTACGAAGAGAGCAACTCCCCAAAGGAGATGTGCTAATGAGTAGAAATCAAATGAAGCAAGTGATATATAGGCATCATCCATAGCGATTATAGGAACACCAAATACGGCAGCAACAAGGGGAGTTATAATTAGGATTGCTAGAAAACCAAGCATTATTAAAAGAGGTATAAATCTTTTCGGTAAAATTATAACCACCTTCTTAATTTACTATAAATTGAATTTCAATTTAGGTATAATCGAATAAGAAACCTTGTAATAAAAGCTTACCATTTTTAGAAAATTTAACAGGAGGAGAAAATTGGATTAAAAAGTACGATTATATAGTTGAACGAGAGAAATTGTTATTTAAAAATAAAAATATAATAAGATTATTACTCAATCGATTTAATAAAGCTTAAAAATATCTCTTGAGAGGCTTCCGGTAATTCTTCGATTGTTTTTTTAACTTTTTCAACAAAATCTTCTTTTGATTTGGCGTCCTTTAAGATATAATTATCAATATCTCGAAATTTATTTGTAATTTTTTCATATGCATAAGTTATAGAATCAAGATTTTTACTTACTGATAACTTCCATTCTTGATCCTGCAAAATTTTTTCTTTTTCTTTATCCTTATCTTTTTTATCTTTCTTTTCTTTTTCTTTATCTTTTTTATCCTTCTTCTCTTTTTCTTTTTCTTTATCTTTTTTTTCCTTCTTTTCTTTCTCTTTATCTTTCTCTTTTTTATCTTTTTCCTTATCCTTTTCTTTTTCTTTTCCCATTAATTCTCAACAACTTAATAGATTATTTTAGGTCATATATAAAATTACTCTTATTTAAAACTTTGTTGATTCTGTGAAAATAATAAAAAATCTTCAATTTAAGACTTTTAATAGCTAATAAAGAAATTTAAGAAATAAAAAAAGAGATTATGTTAAAAGTTGAAAAGAATAGGCTTTTAGCCTAATTTTTTATTATTCCTCATTACTAGTATCTCTAGATTCAGCACCTTTTCTTTCATGAATTTCTTTTCTTATTTTTTTAATTGTTATTCCTTTGAGTTTAATGAACTGATTAATAAATATCCCAGTGGAGATTATAATTCCAATTAGATAAAATATTTGAATCGTCCAGAAATATGGTTCAATTGATGTAAAGAATACCAGGTCAAAAGTATAAGATAAGGCTGAAATTACTGTTATCCAAATCATAGAGATAAGTAAAGCTATTCTCTCGTAAAACTTTGGATCTCCTTTATCAAAAACAACAATCTTTAACCAGAAAACTAAGCAAATAAAAGTTATGGGTGTAAAAATAAGTGAGCTAATCGCAATTGGGATGAGTAAATAGACCGCAAACCGATTTCTCCAAATATCTAAGACTTCTCCTAATGACATTTGATCTTGAATTTGAACTTTAGCATACTTTCCTCTCCATCTAAAATATCTTTTCTTCATTTTCCTACTAATTTTTTTTGCTCCACTCTTAATCCTTTTTATGACTCCTGTCTCTACAGCTTCTTGAAATTCTTCTCTGAATAAAGGAATTATATATAATGAGAGCATTAAAGAGATAATACCATACAGGAAGATAAGAAGATCAAACCAATAGTCTAGTCCAGTCAGAGGTGTTGTGGGCGGTAAATTTGAAATAATACTGTAAATAGAATAACCTATGAATATCCCTGGAATGACAATTTGAGCGATTATAAGCCCTTGGACATGTTTTCTACTAAATTTTTCAGTAAAACGATTTAACAACCATAAAATACCGTTAGCAACAGTTAATATCAAACCAAACCCAGAGAGCAGTTTCATTGTCCAAAAGAAAAGTAGAAAAGTAAAATTCAATGCAATAAAGTTGAAAATTAATTCTAGCATCATGAAAATTGTAGTCGCAACTAAACCGATAATATAAAACATATCAAATTTTTCAAGATTGAGTTTCATAAATAAAATTATTTACTTTATTTCTTAATAATCTTCTTGTTTTATATGTTAATGAAAAAATTAGGTGGTTTAATTAATAAAGCCCATCAAATTTGATGCTAAATTTATGAACTTCTTCTATCAATAATTTTCTATTTTTTATATGCTATATATAAAAGGTGAATAACAATAATATTAATATACAAGAAAATTAGACATCTTTATAGTATAAATACTAGAGAAGAATTTACATCTAAAGAGTTTTTTAAAGAGTATAAATAAAATAAGTGAAATGATGACTAATTGCGAATTCTGTCATAAATCGATCCATGGGAGTAAATGGAATAAAGAGTATATTCATATTAATATAGCCCAACATGAAAAAAAACGATTTTTTTGTTCTCAACAATGTAAACTAAACTGGATTTTTAAAAAAGTAAGGGTATAACTCCCTCTGATTAATTAAATAAAATAATAATGTATTTATGACCCCAATCATTTAGACTATTAATGAAGACAAAAATGGAAAAAGACGATAATAGAGCGTGCCAATCCACTAATGATCCCAGCGAATGGAATGGAAGAACAATAGAAATTGATGATGCTGGGACAGGAGATCTTGTTGGAGATGCCTTTATTGGCTTCCAAGATACAAAAAACGGAAAGATAATTTTTCAATCAGTCCCCGTTGGTCTCTATAATGAAGATAATAAGGATGATAATCGACCAAATAAACATATATTAAAGGTCGTATTGAAAGCTCTTAAATTACTTAATCACAAGAAAGGAGACAGAATACTTTTATGTAGAGGTAATTGTTTCGATCTTGTTAGAGAATATTTTAATGAAAATAATATTTATTATGAACCAGCTATTATTGAAGGTGATCTTCAAAGTGCGGTAGAGGGAAGATACGTAGAGCATCTTAGGACACTCGGAGTTTCATCTAAAAATCTTTCGAAAGAATCTGGAATACAAAGATATTTTATTTTATTTGATTGGGTATGCCGAGATTTTCCAAACCGTGAACGTTTCGTTAAGATGGGTTTTCCGTCTTGGAAAAAGAAATGGAAGAAGATTGCTTTGAAGAGATATTTAAAATATCATCAAAATAAATCTCAAGAAATAAATGACATTAAAAGAAGAGCAAATGAAATATATAAACTAATGAATGAAAATTCTAGAACATTGAAAAAAGTTTTATTTAAGATTTAAGTTTTTTCTGGTTTTTTAAAATAAAGAAATTGCATTTAATTTTAACTTATTTAAAATTAAATTTCTTTTTGAATTAGTTATTTCTATAAATAGCTTTTCTCAAAACTTCTTAGAAGTTGATTATAAAGCGATTTTTTCTTTTTTCATTATATTGCTGATGGAACTCTTCTGCTTCCCAAAAATCTGAAGCGGGTACAATCTGTGTGACAATTGGTTTTTTAAAGCGTTTAGATGCTTCATGGTTAGCCTTAGAAGTCTCTGCTTTTTCCTTTTGCTCTGAGTTAAGATAAAAAATAGCTGAACGATATTGAGAGCCCACATCAAGTCCTTGGCGATTTAAAGTTGTTGGGTCATGAATTGACCAAAAAACATTCAATAGATCATCATAAGACACGATGGATGGATCAAATGTAATTTCTATTGCTTCAGCATGACCTGTCTTATGAGAACATACGTCTTTATATGTTGGATTTGTAAATTGCCCACCAGTATATCCTACTCTAGTGGAAATTACTCCTTTTACTTTCCTAAAATTAGCTTCTACACCCCAAAAGCAACCAGCAGCAAATATAGCTTTTTCAATCTCCATATTATATAACAAAAAAATTGAAAAATTAAACATAAGGCTAATTTTCTATAAATTTGAGAAATAAATTAGATTATTTTTATAATCTTTAAACCATAGAGATTTTAATATCTATAAGGCATGGGTTATAATACTTACCATTACATGTTAAATGTATGGAATCTAAAATAACTAAAGAAGAATGGAAAAAAAAGTTAAGTAAAGAACAATATGAAGTTCTACGTGAAAAGGGAACTGAGGCACCATTTACTGGAAAGTATTGGAATCACCATGAAAAAGGCATTTATAAATGTGCGGGATGTGGAACTCCCTTGTTCGATTCTGATGATAAATTTAATTCTGGAACAGGATGGCCTAGTTTTTACGAACCCATGAATAAAGATGAGATTGAGGAAAAAGTAGATAAAAGTCATGGAATGGTTCGTACTGAAGTTCTATGTAAAAAATGTGGTGGACATCTGGGACACGTATTTAATGATGTACCAAAAAATAAGGGTTGTAGATATTGTATTAATTCTATATCTTTAGATTTTGAGAAGAAATAAGATACTAGAATATAAGGAGTATGGCAATAAATAAATCTACTGCAGAAAGTAGCTATAAAGAATACTATAGTAATGGAGACAGACGAGAATTATAAAATACGGTTTTAACTTAGTAAATCTCATACCAGAAATAAGTGCTAGAAATGTATTAAAAGGTAAAGTAAAAAAAGTTACTCATGGAGCTATAAATTCTGAAGCTATTGTTGAATTACCGGAAGGAATTGAAATAGCCTCAATTATAACTAAAGCATCCGCTGAAAGATTAGGATTAAAAGAAGGAAGGGAAGTATCAGCCACTATAAAAGCTACTAACCTTATGTTAGTAATTGGTTTTTAATTATAAAAGTAATCAGAATTAAAAGAAAGAATTTCTAAAACCCCTCCTGATAACATTTTAACTGTCAGATTTATTTTTTTTTAAATTTCTTTTAAAAGTTTTAGTTCTAACGGTAATATCATAAATCCATTTATAGAGACTTAACTCTTTAATATTTAATATAGGTTTAGTAGATACTCTAACTTCTTTAATCTTTCTCAATAATACTAGAACTACTATAATTCGTAAAATTCCAGATAAAAGGAAAATAAAATGGTAAGAATTCATAAAAGAGATGTCAATAAAGCTTATAAGAATGCTACCAAGAAGTCCACCTGATATTATAGCCAATCCAACCAGAGAATTATATATAGCAATAAATTTTCCTCGTCTTTTAGTCGGAATATTATCATAAATAAAGTTAGAAGCTGCTAAATTAAAAGCAGTCCATCCTATTCCGCTAAAAATTTGGATACCTAGAAAGATTTGGAGAGGAGTAATGTAAATTATCCAAAAAAGTGGTAAAAAAGGGATTATAATTCCACCAATTCGAAGTAACTTCACATTTCCAAATTTATCAGAAAATCTCCCCACAATGGGAAAAAAAATAAGTCCCACTAAAGTGGATGATAGATTTATAATCATAAACAGTGAATAATCGAAATTTAAATGAGTTAACATATAAGCGGAGAAGAATGGTTTTGCAATCCATTGTGCCAACGTTAGTAGGGAAATAAATAGAGTAAACTTTCCAAAATTACTTTTAGGAATTTCCTTAATAAATTGACTGGCTTTTACGTGGTCTGTTGTTTCAAAAAGGAAAGGAGGATAATAATGTTTAGTATAAAGACATGCAGAAAATAGACGAGTAGAAAAACCAAAAATAAATATAAGGATAAATCCGTAATAAACTAAATCTTGAAATTTAAACCAATCTAATAAAAAAGATAATAGTATAATTCCAATTATCCCTATCGATTGTGTGATTAAGTTTCTTTTAGCAAAATATCTCCCTCTGTTATTCTCAGGAACGACATCTCCCATTAATGAAAACCATGGTGGTGTCATGATTCCGGCAAACAGCATATAAAGCAAAAAGACTATTATTAGTATCCAAGGGAGATAGGGAAGAAAAAAATTAATTTGATACAAGAGAGCAATAATTATAAATAGAGGCCACATTGAAGCTTGGCCCAAAATTCCAGTTAATATTATTTTTTTTCGTGATTTAGTTTCAATCTTTTGAGAGCCTATTAATTGTCCAAATGGTGATATTAAATTTCCGAAAGAAGATATTAATCCTATTTGAAAAAGGGAAGAATTGATACTTAGAGAAAAAGGGACTATATAATTATCTGCTAAGACGCTACTAAATACTCCAAAAGATCCTTCAGCAATGGAAACTTGCATTGTTTTCTTTTTGAGTTTCTCTTCAATGTAGAAATCAATATCATCCAATGGTGCTGAAATTTCAATCACTATTTTTTAATAATAAGTAAATCCTCATGAAAAGGAATATTATAAATAATTTTTATGAATGAATTAACTAAATAATGAATACAAAAATAATTTTATTTATTTTGATATTTCGTATTGAGAAAGTTTAAATATTTGAGTACATTAAAAATATACTTAATAAACATAGAATCAACTAATTTTATTATTCGGTTTGGAATTTAAAAACATTTCTGAATAATTTATATCTAATTTTTTATGTTAATAAAAGTACGTTATAAATATGAAAATTAGGTTTATACATTAATTATAAGGGTAGAGGTAATTAAAATGATAAATGATATAGATGAAAGTGAAATTAAAAATATTGGGGCTTTAATTAGTTCACAAATTAATTCAACAACACAAATTATTGAGACGGCTTCTGATGAAACGACATCGAAAGATTCCACTTTAGAAACTAAATTGAATGAAACTTCCTCGCATAAATTCTATAATTTCCCAAAATACTATGATAAAGCTTTTACTAGAGATGTAAAAAGTGATATTGCTTTTTTCAAAAAATGTTTTCAACAGTTTTCAGATATTAACGTTAAAAGAGTTTTAGAACCAGCATGCGGACCTGGTATGTTCTTAGAAATTTTACCCGAATTTGGGTTTAACGCTTTAGGATATGATTTAAGTCAGGCAATGGTTGATTATGCAAAGGAAAAGCTGAAAAGGTCTGGTTTAAATATTAATCAGGCTGAAGTAGTTGTAGGGGATATGAAAAATATGAAATTTGATGATAAATTCGATGCAGCTTTTATCTGTATTAACAGTTTAGGATATTTAAGAAAGGAAGAGGACGTTTCTTCACACTTTAAGGTTATGGGAGATTCCTTAAAAACAAATGGTATTTATATCGTTGAAATAAGCTGCAAATGTGATGATATTAGAAATGAAAAAAAGTTTGATGATACTTGGTATGTTAGGGAAGAAAACTTTGATCTAGAGTTGACTTGGGCAATTAATTGGTATGATCTGGAAAAGAGAGTACGTCATATAGATTTTAGTATGGTTATCAATGATAATGGACACAAAACCGAAGTTGAAGAAGCTCATGAACTTCGACTTTGGATATTTGATGAATTTAAGCAATTTGCGAATTCTGGGGGATTTGAAATTGTTGGAATCTATAATCAAAATTATGAAAGAATAGCTGAAAATATACCTGTTACTGGAGAACTAGGGGCGCTATTTTTCATTTTAAAGAAGAAAAGTTAAAGAATCATATTGGTTGTCTTCTTTGAGAAATTATTTTATTCATAATTTGAAACATAATAACAAAAAGTACGTTAAGTTTCATAATTTGAAAGATTATTAAAATACCACTTATGCAATAAATGAATGTCTTCTAATTTGCTGAATTTTATCAATTTATCAAGTAAAACAATAAAGATTTTATCATCTCTTCTGATTGAATTTAAAGTTTTATCATCTTTAATTTCAATTAAACTGTTTTTCATTGTATCGATATAATAAAGAGAATACTTTTCAATAATTACTTTCTCCGAATCCCATTCATAATCAATCTCTTCTTTAATATCTTTTATAAACTGCTTTAAGCTCTTTTCTATAACAATCCAACCTTGAATAAAATTATTTTGTGCTGCATTTAAAACGAAAAATTTACCAATTACTTCATTTGAACTAGATTTTTTAACATCCTTGTCATATTTCATCATTTGAGTATACCTCAATTTTTTATATATTAATTAAAAGAATGAAGTATAAGAGAAAAATATAATCTATTTTATCGATATTTGAATTTAAGATTCTTCTGGAAATTTTTTTTTCTTTTCATCATAGTTGTACCCTTTTTTACATTATAATTATAAGAGATTGCTGTATCTCTTAATAAAAGTTCAGAACAGCCTCTTATAACCATTTTTTCATCAAATAGTAAAGAACAACTCATACCAAATATTATCCTTCTACCGAATAATTAATTTTTCGAATTAAACTAAAAAATTTAGATTAAATTTTTATATTAAAAGTTTTTAATCTAAAAAACTGTATTTAAATTAAAACAAATAAAATCATTCAAAATGACAGATGAAGAACTAAGGGAACAAATTAATAGGATAGCAGTACAAATAGAAAAAATTGAACAAACAGCAAAACAAAAGGAAAATTATATCATAAATAAACTTGATGAGGAATATAATCCTAAAATTAGTGAAATTGAAGGAAAATTGCAGCATCATCAGAATATTTTAAATAGTCTTAATAAGCAAATTGATGAATTAACATCAAAAAAGAGAGAATTAATTCCAATCATAAAAAATTTAGAGAGCGAATACAGTAATTTAAAAAACGAGAAAGAAAAGTCCTTAAAAGCAAGAATGAAGGCAATTGAAAAAGAAAAGAAAATCAAAACAAAAGATGTTGACCGAGAGATAAAAATACTAGAAAAGGAATTAAAGAAAACAGAATAAAAAAGAATTTTCAAGAAGAGAATCAATTTAAAATATAAACTTGATTAGAATAGATTTAATCATTTATTAGTTCAAACTTCTTCTAAAGTTCAATCTTCTAAACTATAAATAAATAAGATTCATATTTAGAAATATAATTTTGTGAGTTAAATTACAAATGGAAATTACAATTTATTTTTTTACTGGAACTGGCAATTCTTTAATAATTGCCAGGAATCTTATCGAAAAGTTAGAAGACGCTGAACTCATACCAATTGCTAAGATATGGGAATTGGAAAGTATTAAGACAGAAAGTGGAAAAGTCGGTTTTATTTTCCCCTTGTATTGGTCGGGATTGCCAAAAATTGTATACGATTTCATAAATAAACTGAATCTAACTAAAACTAATTATATTTTTGCAATTATAACAAGTGCTGGTGATATTAATGAACAACCTCTTCAACAATTAAAGAAGCTTTTAAAAGCAAAAGGAAAAACTCTCAATGCTGGTTTTTATATCACTATGCCAAGCAATTACATTATTGGATATGATGTAGATCCCGAATCTCGCCAAAAGGAGCTTTTCGAAAAAGCAGTTAATGAGGTTGAATCGATCTTAGATATTATAAAGTTCAATGAAAACAATCTAAGTAAAGATCTCTTTGAAAAAGATGTAAGTAGGAGTGAAAGAATCAATAGAGATTTTCGAGAGAATGTTTATAATAGTGATAAAGCATTTTATGTATATGAACAGTGCAATGGCTGCGGTACATGTGAGGATATTTGCCCGGTAAATAACATAATTTTAGTAAAAGATAAACCAATATGGCAACATAGATGTCAGCAATGTTTAGCATGTATTAATTTTTGTCCTGAAAAAGCTATTCAATTTGGAGAACAAACTATTAAAACCCAGAGATATCATCATCCTAAAATTACAGTTCAAGATATAATAACTCAAAAAAAATAATTAATTGTTAAGAATTATTCTATAAGACTTTTTAAAATATTAAATTTAAATTTTTAAGTTTTTTTCACCTATTTTCTGTATGAACAATCAATCAGAGAATTATGGAGATTTTTTTCAACAAAAATCAAAGTATCTTAGACATAATTTACCACGACATCAACTTGATTGGTTAAAAAAACCTAATTCTTTTAAAGTATATCCTGATGCTAAAAAAACAATTAAATTGCCAGATCCAGAATTTGATAAAGAGATTAGATTCTGGGACGTAGTTTTAAAAAGACAATCCACTCGAAAATTTAAAGATGAGCCTCTTACTATTTCAGACCTAAGTCTTTTATTATTTGGAATGAGTGGCTTAACTCGTTTTTTTCCACAGGGTGCTTTTAGGACGGTACCATCTGCGGGAGGTCTCTATCCAATCGAAGTATACCCCGTTATTAATAATGTTGAAAATCTTAATTCTGGTATATATCATTATCATATAGTAAAACATAGCCTAGAATTATTAAAAGAGGGAGATTTTCGAACAGATATTGCGAAGGCATGCTTAGATCAACAAATGGCTTTTAATTCTGCAGTTAATTTCATTTGGACTGCGATCATTAGTCGATCTAAATGGAAATATCTCCAAAGATGTTACCGATATATCTATATGGATGTAGGTCATATCGGTCAGAACTTTTATTTAATAGCTGAAGCATTAAATTTAGGAGCATGTACCATAGGTGCTATATATGACAACGAACTTAATGCATTGTTAGATATTGATGGTGTACATGAAACTGCGATTTATGTGGGTGTAATAGGAAAAAAATTGTAATAAAAGAAGATTAAATCTATAATAAGACTTTATATCAAATATTTAATACTTAGATATTATGAAAGATTTAGAGAATGAAGTTAGAAAAGTTTTGAAAAAAAAGAATTGGTTAGTTTTATGTACTGTTGATGATAAAAGTGTCCCTCACAGTTCTGTAGTAGTATACCAAAGTGATGGGTATGTGATTTATAGCATAACAGGTAAAAATACTTTGAAGGCAAAAAATATCAGAATAAATAGTAAAGTTGCTATAACCATACCATTCAGAAAAAATTTCTTCCATAAGATTATACCAGCTCCACCAGCGGAATTACATTTTACCGCAACAGCAGAGATTAAACCATTCGAGGATGAACAAGCGAGAAAAATATTTTCTAAATATTTAAAGTATCATGATAATATAGAAAATAAAGAGGAAAGCGTTTGGTTGAAAATAACTCCATCTAAGAGAATTTCGACTTTTGGAGTTGGGATAAAACTTCTAAAAATGAAAAAGCCAGAAATAGCAAGGAATCTGATTGAATTGAATCCATAAAGGTAATGAGGAGAGAGAATTTAGAAAAAATGTCAAAGGAAAAAGTAAAACCATTAAATATAATAACTGATGGAATGACTCCAATTATAAAAAAACACATAGATGGTGTGTATTATGCATCAACTCTTATTAGTGGAATGGTTTGGTTTGAAACTGGCGAAGGAGCTGTGGTTACAGACACGTTAATTAATATTCCAACAGCAGAAAAAGTTCTAAGTAGTATCCATGAAAAGATAAGATTCATCATATACACTCATGGTCATGCTGACCATGTAGGTGGAGCAAAAGTCTTTATTAAAGATAATCCGGAGATAATTGCTAGTAAATATTTACCAGAAAGGTTTGATAGATACAAATTACTTCAGCCACATAGAAATCTAATTGCCAGTATGCAATTTAATATCCCTTCAAGCCTTTTTGGAAAAGGTCTCAAAAATTATGTATACCCTACTAAAACTTTTTTTGGAGAATACTCATTCAAACTCGGAAAGTATACTTTCGAGCTTCATACTGGACGCGGTGAAACTGATGATGCAGTTTGGATATATATCCCTGAACTTAACACTGCTGTTGTCGGTGATTTCATAATGGGGCCTTGGTTCCCAAATATTGGTAATCCTTGGAAGCCTACTCGATTTGCATTAGAATGGGCAAAAGAATTAGAAAGAATTCGCGCAATAGAACCTGAATGCATCTTCTGTAGTGGAGGAGGATATTTATTCAAGGGAGATGATGCAAAAAGAGCTTTAAATGATAATATTGAAGTGATTCGTTCCTTACATGATCAAGTAGTAAATTTTATCAATGAAGGAATGCATATTACGGAAATGATCCACGCTGTAAAGGTTCCAGAGCACTTAAGCAATAGTTCCTTTCTAAAACAATTTTATTCTCGACCAGAATTTTTCGTTTATAATGTTTATCGATGGTATCATGGCTATTATGATCATAACCCCGCTCATCTAATTCCACGCCCAGAAAAGGAAGTCATGAGAGAAATTTATAGTCTTATTGGATCTGAAGAAAAACTCATAAAACATGTTAATAATCTTTATGAAAATGGGCAATATCAATTAGCTCTTCAAGTATTAGATATTCTAATTCAATCTGAACCAGAAAATATTGAAGCTTTGAAATTAAGGGTAAAACTTGTTAAAAATTTAGCTCAGAATGATAATTGTGTAATGAGTAGGAATGCTTATTACTACAGTATTAGAAAGGATAAAAGAAGAATTCGTGAAATCAAATTTAACTCAAAAAGTTAACAATAAGATCTTTTTCATTGATATAGTTGATGGATTAACTGTAATCTTGAAGAATTATAAGATTTCTTACTTAGTTTTAAACTAATTTTAGTAAATCGTAAGTAAAATTATTAATAAATAAATTAATAGAGTAGGAAAATGATAGATTTATACTTAAGTTCAAATTTAAAGAAGCTTTGAGGAAATTGAGAACAATTTAATTTCCAAATTAGATGTAATGAGAAATTAAAATTTTGTTACGCTATGAATAATATAAAATAGAAATATTTAAAAGTAAAACATATAGTTATAATCAAGTATTTAATCATTAATCAAAGTTAAAAAACATAAAGGAGACGTAAAGTAAAATGGCAAAAAAAGCTGCTCCAAAGAAAAAAGCTCCTGCTAAAAAAGCAGCTCCAAAGAAAAAAGCTCCTGCTAAAAAGGCAGGTCCCAAAAAAAAAGGTCCTGCTAAAAAATAAACATTATCATTCTAAATCTTACCTTTTTTTTTATTTTTTGCTTAAGATATGTTTATTAAAAGCTTGGTAATAAAACATTCAAAAGGTAAATATAAATATATAGTAAATTCTCAGATTTTAATGCAATATAAAAAATCTTATTAAATTCTTTTAGTTTTTAATTGGTATTATACATATATTCATTTGAAAGGATGATTTAAACCCATTTTACTTTAAGAGGTTTTCGTGGTGGTATTCGATGGTAACGAGCTTTTGGATATCCGATTGCCAGTGTATACCCGACAATATGTTTTGATGGGAGTTTAGCGATTTTACTAACTAACTTAAATTGATTAAATAAAGCAGTAATATAACCTAGTGAACAAGTTCCTAATCCTAAAGTTTCGGCTGCTAACATTATATGGCAAGCAGCTAATGCACAATTCTCTATTGTATTTGAGGAATCTTTAGGTGAATGAATTATAATGATTTCAGCACCCCAACGCCAAAATTCTACACCCTCTTTTATCCTCTTAAGAATTCGTTTAAATCTTGGAGTGTATTCTTCAAGTCTTTTTATTAAAGTTGGAGAGAATGCTTTTTCTAGGTTTAACCTTCCCTGTGGATCTTCAAACGTTCTAACCAGGTTTGAAACTTGATTTGTACATTCATCAGATAACTTTTTAAGTATTTCTCGATCCTGTATAATTGTAAAATAAATATTCTCTTGATTACTAGCAGTAGGAGAATATCTACCTATTAAATTTAGAATTTTCTCAATTATTTCTTTTGGAACTGAGGCTTTTTTAAATTGTCTTCGAGACCGTCTTGATTGAACAAGATTAACAAATGAATCGAAAGAGGGTAAAGTTTCTTTTTTAGGAACATCTTTGAGAATTTCTTCTCTATGAACTTTAAGCTTTATTGCGTTCATAGGGCATATAGCAACACATTTCCCACATTCAATACAAAACTCATCCATCTCACTACTTAAATACATATTGCCAGACTCAAAATAATAATATTGGCATTCATTAGCACACTCTTCACATTTATCACAGGCTTCTTCATCTACAATTACTTTAGAATTCTCTATTACACTCACCATTTATCTAGATTGAAATTTACGTTAATTATTCAATAAAGGAATCAACATCTTTTAATTTTTTTATTTATACTAAATAAAAACCTAAGTTATCGATATGTTGAAAGTTAAAAATAAGCACTCTATTATTTATTTAAAAGAAAGCATACACAAATTAAGGGTTCTAAATAGTTATGATAAAATCAGTATTAATATGTGATTCTCAAGGATATCCGTTCTATTCAAAGAAATTAAATCAAGATTTGGGGGAAATAGATCCGACTATTTTTAGTGGCTTATTGTCAGCTATAGGAGTGATTGGTAAGCAGTTGTTTAAAGAGGATATTGCTACTATTTCTTACGGTGAAAAATACGAGATCGTTATCATTACAAAGGAATTATTCGGTGACCAAAAATCAATTTATTTCGTTTTTGTTAATGAGGGAGAGACTAATATAAAATTAATGAGACGGTTGAGTACTAACATTTTTATTGAAACTAAACATGTTTTAAAGGATCCTTCAGCAGCTAAATTGGATATCAAAGAAAAAGTTGACAAGATATTAATAAATTTGTAGTAGTAGATTCTCAGGTTTAAGAATCTTTTAATTCTTTTGTGTTATCAAATCAAATTTATTAAATAAATTTATATAAAAAGCGTTAATTCTTTTTCAAAATCTTAATTTTATTCGAAAAGGTGAAAAATTTATGGCTCAATTTAAAATTCTTACTTATATTCAGCCTATGAAAGAATCAAAGAAGGATTTTCATCCTCATGAATTTGAACAAATGGTAAACCAATATCTTCAAGAAGGTTGGAAAGTTATAAATTGTGATGGTATATATTTAGGTGGCGTTAGTCCTACAAATGGCATGCATTATTGGGCATATTTAGTGAAGGATTAAATATACGGAAAACACTTTTTTTTTTAATTTTAATTAAGATTCTTTCTAGATTATGGATGATTTTTAAGGTTCTAGTTTTATATTTAGAGGTCATATGATAATATTTAATAGCAAATTGTACCATTAATTTATAAATATTAAAAAAACAATTCTTTGAAAATCATGAATGTTAGAGATCTCAAAGGGCGTCCAAAATTCGAATCTGATCAATTCTTAGGTTTTATTTTATGGAATCAATCAGATGGTTTCCATTTAAGATGGAGCATAAAAAAAGCAAAAACCCATAACTTTCAAGGAAAATTAGTATATCAAACTAAACTAAGAATTACGAGAGTAGTAAATACTAAAACTCACCTTAAAATTTATGAAACTGAAGAAAAAATGATTCAATGGAATTCTCCAAAAGAAGGAAAATTAAATGGAATAGATTTTGTTACTCCTGGAAATTTCACATTAGAATTAAGGATTGATAATAAAAAAATAAAACCAAAAAAAATATTTTTAGGATTTGAAATGAAAAATCCAGAGAGTAATCCCTTTAATATTATTCAGGTAACTGAGGAAAAAATATTAGATAACGAAGTAAAAAGAAAATTAGCAAAAAAAATAAAAGGTCCATTAAAAGAAATTGAACCAAAAGCAATATACGAATTTTTATCCGAACCAATATATGAACCTAGGCCTGAACCGGAACCAGAATTTGAACCAGAACCAATGTATGAGCCTAAGCCTGAACCGGAACCAGAATTAGAACCGGAACCAATATATGAGCCTGAGCCTGAACCGGAACCAGAATTTGAACCGAAACCAATATATGAGCCTGAACCTGAACCGGAACCAGAATTAGAACCGGAACCAATATATGAGCCTGAGCCTGAATCGGAACCAGAATTAGAACCGGAACCAATATATGAGCCTGATCCTGAGCCTGAACCGGAACCAGAATTAGAACCAGGACCAATATATGAGCCTGAGCCTGAACTAGAACCAGAATTAGAACCAGAACCAATGTATGAACCTGAGCCTGAACTAGAACCAGAATTAGAACCAGAACCAATGTATGAACCTGAGCCTGAACCAGAATTAGAACCAGAACCAATGTATGAACCTGAGCCTGAACCGGAACCAGAATTAGAACCAGAACCAATGTATGAACCTGAGCCTGAACCGGAACCAGAATTAGAACCGGAACCAATATATGAGCCTGAGCCTGAACCAGAATTAGAACTAGAACCAATGTATGAGCCTGAACCTGAACCTGAACCAGAATTAGAAGCGGAACCAGAACCAACACATGAGCCTTTATATAAATCTCTTCCGGAAGAAAAGCCAGAAGATTTTGAAAAATCTGAGGAAGGGCGAGATAAGGAATTAGAGGATTATTAAATAGTCTTTATTATTTATTTTTAGTACTTTGCTGATTCAAATGAGAAAATTTAAAAGATTTTTCATGCTTTTTCCTCTATGAGTTATTATCCTTTAGATTTAACACTATTTTTTATAATAAATATCGCTAACATTATTATAAGTGCTATTTTCATATTAAGAGTAAAAAAGCCTCAGTTTGAACATCTTTTAGGTATTTTTTATATTTTACTTGGTATCCCTACATTGG